>QMSC01000156.1 GCA_003649515.1 Thermoprotei archaeon
GCATAGTACTGCTCCAACTCCCTCAAGACTACTTCCGCTCCCTTGTACTTGGCCACGAACTTCAGTACTTCCTGCTCGAAGTCTCTGTTCGGATCCGCATAGACCACAACAACCGTATTCTTGAAGTTCCTAGACCTATCGCCGTAATTAAGCACAACTTTCTTAACCTCCTCCTCATTCACTCCCGGCTTCGCGAAGACTACTAGCTTTACGGAGCTGTCGTCCTTAACCAGTAGTGATGGATCCTCGAAGTCGCCATATCCTACGACAATACAATTGTTCTTGTTGAATAACCTCACTGGAACCTCCGCTCTCCCTCCGCGCCCGGTGGCCGAGGGGAATAAGATACCCTCAGCTAGTTTCTTAACCTCGGCGTACAGCTCTATTCTCCTAGCTCGGAGGAGTTCCTCGCCCCTTTTCTCGGCGTACTCGATAGCTGAGGGGTAGAGCGTGAACCAGTACCTCTCCCCATCGGTCTGCAAGAAGACGAGGTTTTGCTCCATCTCTGCTAGGACGTCTCTTATGTCAGCTGGCTGTAGCTTGTAGTTGGCAAAGAATCCTGGCTCGTACGTCGCCAGGGCTACTTCGTACAGCGTCGGGAAGGGCTTGATGGCCTCCTTAAAAGCCTCGTAGGTGTAGGTCTTGAGGAAAACGAATGTAGCCATATTGAGGGCGAGCTCGGGCCTGCTGCACTTCTTGACGTTGCCCAGGGCGCCAAGAGACGATACCAGATCCTTGTTTAAGATGTGGTCGAATGCTCTATAGCTCTGTGTGATAACGTAGCTCCTGATATCAGGATTCTTAAGGTCTATGTGCCAAGGCATGATAAATTCGGGGTTTTCGCTGCTCCTCCAGAGCCCTCTTACCACCTTCCTGGTGATCTTTATGGCGTCCCTGGTCTTCTGCAGATCCTTGCTCCTGGAGATGAACTCGTAGAGAGTCTCGACGTACTTAGGGTGGAACGGGTAAGTATCCCTTATGCCCAGCCTCCTACCGGTCTCCTCTATTATGAAGTCCCAGTAGCTCTCGTCGCCGAACAGATCCTTATACTGGCTGTAGACTGAGTAGAGTTCTGTCTGCACACTCTCCGGTACGAACTCGAAGATCCTTTTCCTAAGGAGCTGAGCAATGTCGTCTACTGTGACGGGAGTTATGCGTCTCGCAGCCACCCTGGAGAGAGCTCTGTAGACCTTCTGCGCATCCTCCCTGTACGCCTCCTCCGCTAGGAGTATTTCGTAGCTCTCTTCCCTCTTGAGCTCCACTGGTACGGCTGCGACCAGAGCGGTGTTCGTGTCCTCGACCGCCTTGGCCAGGTTCTCGAGGAATGTTACGACTCTCTCGCCGTAAGTCCTTAGGAGCCCTGCCCTCCTCATATTGAATATGTACTTTACCACCTCGTCTACGAGGATCAGTACCTTCTGCCCTCTGAGGAGGGATCTTATCTTCTGGGGGCTGGGCGGGGGCGAGTCCTCGCTATCTAATGTCTCTATCTCGCTGTACCTCCCAAGCCTATAGGCGAGCATGCCCCAGATAGTTTTTATAGTGAAGCCGTCAACCTCGTAGGGCATCTTTGGGTGGGGTACTAGTTTCTCGCTATCCGCATCCAGGACAATTACCTTGACTCCTCCCAGCTCGGCGACTTTTCCGGCCAGCTCCTTATTGAGTATGGCCAGCTCCTCTGGCGAGTTGAAGGCGTGATATAACGCGAGCAGGGTGTGAGTCTTGCCTCCACCGAAGAGAGAAGTCAGTATGAGCACTCTATTGCCCTCGCCCTTAATCGCCTTCACAGAACTCTCAATAGCATCCTTCATGGAGCTGGTCAGGTACGTTCTCCTGAAGAACTCCCTAGCGTCGCCGTAGATAGGGGGAGCCTCTCCCAGCACTACCTCCCAAAGCGAGGGAGCGGCCTTCTCATCGTACTCAGGCTTTAAAACGTCCTCCCAGACCTTAACGTGTTTCTTAAAGCCCATCCAGCATCACCTCCCCAAAAACTCCAAAACTGAGGGCCCGAGTCTCTCAACGACACGGGAGCACAAAGTCTTTTCGACATCTTTCTCTGGCAAGACTCTAGCGAAAATTCTGGCCATAGCTAAAGCTTCTTCCACATACGATGGGTACTTAGCCCTGAGATCTTCAAGCCTTTTCCTGAACTCTTCGAGGGGTAGGGTGAGAGCATAGTACTCCAGTACGTGAAGAGCATCCACTGAGCACCTCAACCTAGGCTCTATCGTGTTAAGCCATCTACGTGCTAAAAACTCCTCCAGCTTGGCCTTATCTAAGCTCTGCGGCTCCAGCAGAGTAAGCGCTACATCTCTAGATTCCTCTCCGCCGCCCTTAGTAAATACTCTAAATCTGTTCACCATCTCGTTGAGATCCGCACCGGTACCTATAGACAGCATTATGGCATCGTTGCTCGTAAGATTTTTCTTCTTTGCTCCCCTCATTATAACCTTGACAAGGACGTAGAGGATAGCAGGAGAGCTTTTAACCTCTTCTGATACCCTACCAACCTTAGCAACAGCCCTGATTATCCCCTTCATAGTCGCAGGATAGACGTATTTATTGACTAGAGTATCCACATCAACTCTACCAACGTCCCTAACCTCCTTATATCGAGTCGCCACGGCTAAAGTCGCAGCCAACGTACCGATAACCAGGTCCCTACCAATGAGGCCTCTAGAGAATAGCTCACCTCCTCTTGCACTCGCTTCCTCAACCATTAGGGAGTACAGCTCATCTACGCTAATCAAGCCCTCCACACCTTTCCTCCAAACGGCTATGATACTAGTGTCAAGGGCAAGCTTACCCCTAGCGGTAACCCTCTGAGCGGACTCGGTGGCTATTGGGAAAGCATTGGTGATTCTGAGATTAGCTGCTTCCCAACCAGCTTTAAGTAGAGCCTTCCAAGCATTAGGATCAGTGTGCGCGTAGTAAGTCACTAAGAGTCCATCATCCCTAAGCTTGGACGACATTACTACGAATGACAGGTTAAGTAGGTTCTGAAAATGTCTTAGTCCGTTTTCCATCGTAGCGTTAGGACCTAGTCTAGGCGGGTTTAGGCCAACCTCCCTCTTAGCATACTCCTCCCACTGCGTTCTGACCTCAACCCATCTATTGCCCACCTTCTTGAAGAAGGCTTCTGGCAGGAACCTAGGAACCAAGTGTCCGCTCTCTACGTCGCTTAGAGCCCTTTTGAGCCAGACATAGTAAAAGTCGCTGAGCTCTACGTAAGGCACATCGTCATAATAAGGCGGGTCAGTGACTATGAGATCAAAGCTTTCCTTGGGATTAAGCTTAGCTAATATAGTGGCATCATCAAGTAAAACACTAGCCTTCTGCTCACTAGATCTTCTATCATCACTGAATAAAGTGCTACTAGAGCTACCAGAAACTACAGAAACGAGATAAGACAAACCACTAATGCATTGATTTAATGTTCTTATCCATGTGCCAGTAAAATCAGCTAATGGATTAACGTCAACCCAGTTCCACATCATGGCTATTCCACGCATGGTGAGGCCATGGCTTATCTTTGGTATGTTGCAGTCCCACAAATTACAAAGGAAGTTATAATCGATGTGTTTGCATAGTGCTATTGCTAGGTATGTTGTTACTACTTCTGCATACCTGAATGCCTCTTCCTTACTCCAGCCCTCTTTTAACTTTTCCTCCTCAATTCCCTTGCTAGCCTTACGTATCAGTTTGATGAGTTTAACTAGTGTTAGAAGTTGTCTAGGGTTAAAGAATTGATACCATCGCCTAGCTCCGAGAATTGGTGTTATCCGCCTAGTTTCATACATTGGTATGGGTTCTAGCGATATGTCGGGGTCCTTAATTTTA
>QMSC01000157.1 GCA_003649515.1 Thermoprotei archaeon
GTTTTAAATCACTCGCAATTATGTAAGCAGACAATCCAATGAGCATAGATAGAATCACATAGTTTATCATAGTGAAAAATCTTGGAGTTCGGAATAGAACACCAATATTGACATCTAGAATGGCCATTTTTACCAAGCTTTGCTGGATAATTTTAAGTGGCGAAGAATTATAGATGCTAGATGCAGTAAAGATGAGAACAAGAATAAGTATCAATGTAACTCGACGTAGTTCTCTCGAATGTTTTGAGAGTAGAATATGCCCTAGCGCGAAAGCTATGAATAGTATTGAAATAGCATGTGCAATTTTTATGTTTTTCAATAATGGGAATGGTAGTCCCAGCACTGAAACAAGGTCATAGTGACCAACAATAACGGGAAAAGTTAAGGTTTTAATGCCTCCAAATGGATTTGATATCTTAGGATCCATAATTATCATATTCGGCACTACTCTTAAGATAAACGTTATGGCTACTATTACTATGAAAACAAGAACTAGCCTCTTATTAAGAGAATAGGTCTCATATATTTTCGTCTTATTGCTAAGCACATAAATTACAGTCAATACAAACATCAAAACTATCGAGGCTAGGATTATTCTAATATCATACAAGGAAACTAATGATAGTCCCGTAAGCATTGAGAGGATAATCAGAAAGGGGACATTGTCGAGCTCACTGAGTGTCAACATTAAGAATATTAAAGTTAGTGGAAGTAGTGCTCTAAATCCTTTAATCCAAATGTCGACCCAAGGAGATAAAAGTATTGTTTCATAAATAAAACCGCTAACGAATGCTGTAAGTAGAGCAAGCTTATCATTACGGAGTCTGTCGTGAAGTAAGTTCTTCATGAACAATAACATGAAAATACTAAACAATACACCACCTATAAACGGTAAGAAAGCTTCTCTAATGATCCAAGATACATTAGAGGGGAGAGCATATACCCACGCTACGACAAGTACACAGGGTGGGGTAGCTGGTTCTGGTATACTTAAAATTGAAGACCATAAAGTACGTAGATCTTTTATAGAGTAATAAGCAGGCTTTGCCACAGGTTTAGCCCCTTGTACGCACAATATCGGATTATTAATAGCTTCAGAAATAAGCCAGAACTTACACATTATAGCATACAACAACATTAACATAGTGTATATAAACCATACTACGTACTCGTATCTTAGTACGCGCATTTTACTATCTCCGCTCCTCAGCTACGATAAATACCGTACCTCCAAGGTTAAATTTACTAACAACCTTATCGATAATTCGAGGCAGCCTCCTTAGAGGCATCAGAGGTGCCTCAACTGCAAGTATTTTAAAACCAGATCTTTCTACAACGAACCTTATACTTAATGGTGTAAATAAGTAGATATGCGTTTCGTCTCGAAATCCATGTCATTCATTCTCCCTTCTAATAAGCTTTAACAGCAATCTAGCTATAGCGTTAAGGTTTGGAGTACCAATAATAAGTTTGCCTTTAGGTTTCAGTACGCGGTGGACTTCTTTAAGAACGTTGTACGGAGAATGCAAGTGTTCTATCACATGCAATATTGTAATGAGATCAAAGAAGTTATCCTGAAACATTGGTAAACCACGATCTACATCCCATGCATATAGTTTAGCTCTCGTAATTCTTCGTGCTTGCTTAATAGCATACTCCGATATGTCAATACCGTAAGTTTCGCATCCTGCATTATCAAAAAGTCTTAGTAGGTATCCATAAGCGCATCCTATGTCCAGAACTCGCATACCTTCATTTACTTCGATGTATTTCCTTATTAATGGGAATACGAATTCGTGAATTTAGTATCGGATAACTTCGTATCCTTTCTTATAGCTAGAGCCTTTACCCATAAAATAATCTCGGCTAAAGGGAGCTGTATTCCCTGACATGGACTTTCACTCGCTTTTAAGCGTTTTAAAGTTATTAATTTCCCCAGTGCGACTCATAACTATGCCCCAATTTTGATACCAAAGCCATTAATTTGTTTACGCTTGCCCAAGGGAAAAACAACTTTCTTGCAATATTAACTTGGCATCTCTCTCTAATTTCTTTTATACTATCTAAATCTATACGACTAACAGTATTAATCATCTCTTCTTCGGAATTAACCAAAATACCGCATTTAGTTAAACTAACTAATTCCTTGGGTCCCATTGAATTAAACGCTAGAACCGGTGTCCAGCAAGTTATGGATTCCACAATAACATATCCGTATGGCTCCCATCTTTGAGGACAAATTGTTAACGAAACCTCGGAATACACCTTAGCTAACAGCTCATCACTTACATCTATTAGTGGATGTAGCTTACGGCTCGGGGCTTCAGATATCAATCTTAATTGGAGAAGCTTATTGCCTAGTAAGTATACTCCTTCTATGTCTCTTCGCACCAATAGTACATTGATTATTTTTCTAACAAGCTTTAGATCAGTATCAGCTCTTATACTCCCCAGGTATAGCAATACTTTGAATTGATCCACCCTATTAACCTTACTAGGATTGAATATTGCTGTATCTATGGGTGGGTAAACGTAGCCAAGAGGGAGTACCTTGTAATACTCTACCAAGAACTTAAAACCCACCATGCTATTTGCTACTATATTGTTAAACTCTCTTAACAACCGTGATATCAAAGTAAAGAGAACCTTAGACCTCATACTCATGGGGTTCAATGTTCCATGGTATACTTCAGCATAGATAATGGGTACAAATTTTGCTCTACACAAAAATTTCAATTTTTTCAAGAACAATAATGCTCTATACCAGTCTGTAATGAACAGGAAATACTCATGTGGTTTACTAAGGAAGCTAATTAACGAAGTAATGTTATTGAATACTAATAATTTATTTTCTAAATATTTTCTATACTGAGCATCAATATGTGATTGCGGCTTGTATAATACAAGTACGCTATCTTTCGAATATTTCACAAAGTTAACAAAGGGCCTTAGGGGTCCAGAATAAGGAGGATTATTGATATAAGGTAGTAGAAACAATAGTAGAGCCATAGCTTCCCCTAATGAGCTGTGTAATCTGCTCTAAGGTTTAAGAAAGCAAAGCTACGGAGTTTTAGCTTAAGCTTAACTTTCATCTATCCTACTTTGTTACCTCCTTTAGCGCATTTTAAGCTTTAGCCTTTAACCTGTTTAGACTCGCGAATGACGGTTTTTGCAAGCTCGCACAGAGGTCTCTTAGGCTCTTCTTTTCGATCTACACCATTCTTCACTACGAGGTATGGAACTTGTGTTAGGGAAGAAATCCGAATTCTTGAGAGGTGTCCGTAAACACGTAAAGGTAATAACTTACCTAAAGTCTCTCCAAATGCTTCGCCATGATCCGATGTTATCACAATCTTTCCAGGTAAAATTTCTGAGAGTTTCTTAACATATTGAAGGACTAAAAACAGGTTAATCATGTATGCTTTTACGATTTCTGAAGGTTTTTGAAGAGCATACTCATGTACCACTTTATCTGGTATTCCGTCATAAAGACAACCTCTCTTCAATAGACCCCCTATTATCTTGAAGAGCCACAATAGGTTACTGCCAAAAGCTTTGTGATATTGTGCTATTAATGGCCACCGATTCATAAATGCCCTATTTACTATGCTCACGGAAACAAATCTTCTACTGAGATAGGGATAATGAGGCTGCAGGAACCATACAATCATTTTTTTGTCCGGGTTTCTCACGTAAACTTTTAATGTGACGCGATATACATCTTCAGGTTTTACGACTCCTATACTATAGTCCCAGTAACTTCTCCATACTGGGACGTAGTCATAGAAGAGTTCCCTAAGCTTTGTACCAAGTATATGGTCTATTACAGGATTA
>QMSC01000158.1 GCA_003649515.1 Thermoprotei archaeon
CATAGTCTAGAAAAGCACACAGCATTAGCGTACCTCATAGCCCTGAGAGGTATAAAAAGACACACCATAATACAGAAAACTACAATCTAATGTTTATGCCCCAATCTTCTTCAAGTCTTTTTAGGAAGCTTATTAGCAAGCGCTTCTTCTCTTCTGTAATGCTTTTCAGAACCTGTTCCCTTAGCGGGCATAACCTATCAACGGTAACGCCCTCTCCACTGACATATACTAGTGGATATAGGCGGCAGCCTATTGGCCTATAGGGGTATATAGTACACATGTTCGTGTCCTTATCGAGGAAGACGCAAGAACCTCCAATGTTCCTCAGTCTCGGCAATCCACCTTTCCAGACTACAAACCTGCGCTCAGGTATAGATAAACTCCTAATGGTTTCGATATCGATCTTCGCGAGAGGCATCTCCGTATTATAGCAACACCTTCCACAATACTTGGACTTGATGAGTTTACAGTTCACTTCAACAACGTATATATCAGCTTCTATAGGCGGTCCCCCTCTCCCTCCCAACTTCGATAGCCTTCTGCATAAACTCTCTAATAATGTCCTTTTCTGCTCTACTTAGCTTCCTGTTAACCAGCTTTTCTACGAGAGTTATTGTCTTCCTAAAATTGAAGTTTGAATCCTCGAAAACTCCCCCAAGAATCCATAGCAGCGAGTCTATCTTTAGAGAGGGAGTAGAACTTAGACTTGATATTCTATTCCAAACCCTTCTAACACTCTCAGCATGTTTGGACCTAAGGCTGTTTGCTAGCCTGCTGAAGCCTGCAGTGTAACTCGACGATTCCACAATTCCGCTCGTCAATGTAACCAAACATACGCGGTGGTCTACCGGTATGGGTATTGACGGAGGAATATTTACATTGAGTCCTAAAGCTTTAAGAACATAGTAGAACATTTTTGTAGCAAAGACTATTGTCTTCGCGTTCGGATACGACTTCATAGCCTTCGCCAAGTCCTCCCGGAACTCCTCAAGATTAACAGTATACGAAGAAAACTCCTCCTCAAACAGGGGTACGAACCTGAGAAAGAACCTTTCTATACGCCTCCTCTTCACTCCTCTCATCCTATTCGTGCTAGGGCTTTTATCCAAAAAGGTGAGCAATATCTCCTTAGGGCCTTTGTCCTTGTGA
This sequence comes from Thermoprotei archaeon, assembly GCA_003649515.1. Lineage (GTDB taxonomy): Archaea > Thermoproteota > Thermoprotei > Thermofilales > B20-G17 > B14-G17. Next base: position 1,150 of record QMSC01000158.1, read on the forward strand.
TGTTCCACGACCCCCTCAAAATACCTCCAATGAACTTCGCCCTTAGCGGAGAGCTGATAGCTTATTAAGGCCGTTCCAACGATAAGGACAGCCGTCTTAACCTCGTCTCCAAGCATATTAACGATCCTTCCTGTAACCTTAAACTGTATATCACTACTCTCGATAAGGTCTAGGAAGTTTCTTGCCTGTACGCTTGATAGAATATCCGAGATAGCTTCAACCCTTCTTTCGTTAACCTTGAAGCTTACCGGCTGTCTCATTCAGACATCACTACCAGATTACAGCCTCCTCGATTATATTTGGGTTAACCTCAACCAAAAATCATTTTAAACATTTTTGTTTAAAGATAACGGCGGAGCAAGGGGAGGACCTCGTTGCAGCCCTTCCGAGCAGTGAGGGATGCGGGGTTTTGAGGACCCTTCTCCGCCGTTCATTCCTCAATCCTTCTACCCCTTTGACCCAGCTTCTTGAACCTAAGCAAAGCCCTTTGCAACCTTAATAGGGTCTCCATGGAGAAAATCTTCGCCGTCAAAACTAACAATGCCAGCGAAAATATCAGTGAGACAAGCATGTATAATGGTAACTCTGGCGGGAGATTTCCCGTAATCGCTTCTTTAACTACAACATTTGTTTGAATCACCGGTATGCTGAATACAAGAGCTCTAGTTAGCGGACTTAAAGACCCTACGTCTATAAAAGCCGTTATCATGCCCGGTATCATTATCGCAGCTACTAACGGCCCTACAATTGTCGATGCCACGCGGGTATCGCCGCTTAACGCCCCAATAATTGATCCTAAAGCAGCCATGAAGAAGAGGGTTATGATAAAGCTTGCAAGTATATAGGCCATACTGTTAGGGTCGAGGATTATTAGCGGCGTGAAGCTCACGGATGAAGGCGCTCCCAGCTCTCTGAAAGCCATGTCATAAATGTAAAGATAAGCCACGAACCCTGCTATCGAGCCTAGGGACCCTAAAAGAGAGACAATAAACGACCCTAGCAGTTTTGCCATTAAGATATATATCCTAGGTATAGGTAATGTGAGGAGCGTTTCTAAGGTTTTCTCTTCGTTCTCTATAGCCATCGACGTTGCTGCCATTTGAACGACCGTAATGGAGATCATTAACACGATGAAGGGCATAATGAAGCCAGCAAACGCTATTGATGCAAGAGCCTCAGAGGGATCTCCCCTTAGGAAGAGGTCTTTGCGTTCCAGAAATGTGTATACTTCTGGAATTGTAGGGTTCTTTATTATCGCGAGATCCAAGCCTGTACCGTTAAGGTACTTAGATCCAATATACTCGTTAATGGCTTGGTTAAGCACTATATATCTCGCAGACCTTCCACCGAAAAAGTTGAGGCTTTTAATTATTACAAGATAGCGTATCTTAACGAAAGTTCTGTGGAGAATTTCATCACTAAAGCCCTTAGGTATTACTAGAATAACGTCTATTCCGTTCTGGGCTTTTACTATAGGCTTGAGTTCCTCCACATTAGAAACACTTATGGATAACCTCTTTACGTTGATCCTAAGCATGCCAGATATGCGGTTTAAATACGCTATTAGGCTACGGGACTCAACGGAATTATCTAGATCTATTATCCCCACAGTTATCGGCTCCCGAAACTGTTGTGAAGCTTGTCGCATTGGGAAAGCCATAGCAAAGCCCATTAGGGGCAAGATCACGGCTGAAATAATGAAGCCTAATAGGATCTGAGGATTCCGTATCAAATCCTTAAACTCCTTAACGATTAACGCCCTTAACATAAATCAATCACCTTTCACTAACCTAATAAACAGGCTTTCCAGATCAGGGACACCGTAGTCTTTAAGCAAGTCGAATATCGACCCTTGGACTAGAATCCTACCCCTATTTATTAGTGCCACCCTGCTACATAGCTCCTCAACTTCCCTCATATTGTGGCTTGAAACGAGAACTGTAGTTTCATAAGTTTTGCTGAAATCCTTTATAGTATCCCTAATATCCCTTGCATGAAGCACGTCCAGTCCTACCGTGGGCTCATCAAGTATCGCTAGCTTGGGCTTAACCATAAGAGCTCGCGCAACTTGAACCCTTCTCTTCATACCCTTGCTATAGGTCTTCATTTTATCGTAAAGCCTATCGCCTAGTCCTGAAAGCTTTATCCCAAGCTCTAAAGCTTCCTCTGAATCCCTTCCCTTGCCGAAGTATATCTCGGCGATCAGCTTAAGATACTCAAACCCCGTAAGGTAGCGGTAAGCTCCAGCATCTTCGGGAAGGTAAGATATTATTTTCCTCACTTCATGAGCCTCGCTCACGACATCTCTCCCATAGACCGCGACTTTCCCTGATGTCGGCAGGAGAAGAGTGGCTATTATCCTGAAAGTCGTAGTTTTCCCCGCACCATTAGGTCCCACTAGACCGAAAATCTCCCCTTCCTCTACTTCGAAGGAGATGCCCCGGAGCGCGGCAAACTCTCCGAATTTCTTAACTAAGCTCCTCACAACTACTGCACGCATGAAGCCCAACCCTACTTCCAGCGAGCCAACATTAAGAGGAAAGGAGGGATAAATAAAAATTTAATTACATAGAACTTAAGTAGAAAGGGGAGATTGCTTGGCGTTCGAATTATTTAAGCCGTACACTCTTGATGAGGGAAAGTTTCTGGTA
>QMSC01000159.1 GCA_003649515.1 Thermoprotei archaeon
CGTCAGGATATATTACAATTAGTCTCCTCCTAGCTAGCTCTGCTAATAGCTGATCTGCAGCGGGTATTCCCGATATTCCCTTAAGCTCCGAGAGATATGACTGCAGTATTTGGCGTGCTTCAGAGATGGTATGATGCACCAGTACTCTGCGCGATTTCCTCGCATTTTCCACCTCTTTTAAAAAGAGCTCTTGATAAGCACCAATTATTATATCGCCTAGACTACACATCTGTACATTACTCAAGGGAATCTCCTCTACTGTTTTCATATTTTAGTATCCATTGCGAATATTTTAACCTAATCGTATATAGCCGCCAAGCTAGCATAATATCCCTCACTAAACCGCATATTTCATTGTATTCCACATAATTACTATTTTTCGCTATTCCGTTCAACTCATCTTTAAGAGTAACTAAAATCGAAATATCTTCTTTATAGGATTTTTTCTTAAGAGCTAAGACTATACGCCTTAGCAATTCTTTAAATGCCTCAAAATCAAAGTTCTTAAGTAAAGCAAAGGCAAGTGTAGGCAATAGAGTGTAGGGAGAGTAGCACGAGATTGATATTAAGTTTCTCCGATATTGGCTCTCAAACGAGTACTCGTTTGAAAAGGGAAGTAGGTAAGTGTAGGCGTAGCTCAGTAGACCCGAGAGTGATAGACCTCTTCCTGGTATTCTAACTGTTATCGTGGAGAGACTAGGTTTCATTTGTCTTGACCACAAGGCATTAAATATGTGTTGTGCTTTCGATGCTAGATCACTTTCGGAGAATGTGAGGTTAGTGTCAAGTACGCGCTCTAGGGAAGAACCTTCCTTAATCGCGGTATTTGTAAATTGAAAAGAGCATGTACTAGCGATAGTAAAGTCTAGTGCTGCCAAAGCCGCTACATTACTGTCTAACGGGTAGACATTAAGGGGCATAGCAAGGATATTAAAAAGTACTAGATCCCTTTGCGGGTCTCCTGAAACTCTTTTTATGATGAACAATGACATTATTATGGAGTCAATTAGTAGTGAATTGGTGTCGTATTTCTCGAGAAGTCTCATGAAATAAAGTTCTGGGATATAAATTGTCTCATTATTTATAATGCTGGGTTTACCACTCAGCGAATTATTTGACACCACTAATGCTTTCACTCTGTATGCCGGTATTTCCCCCCATAATAGACTTCTGATAGAGACCCTCTTACAATATCTCGATTCTAGGGACCTGTGATCTAATTTTAAAAGGCAGCGCGTTACACTCAATGCTTCTACACCGCTTATATCTGACCCGTAGATGCTTAAGTATGGAAGTAACTTGCATAAGTCTTGGAGCTTATTTCTTATAGTGGGTAGGGGGAATAACGTTAGAAGAATTAACATATCCCTAAGTATCATGTTCAGGTACTCCGTATAGTGAATTTCTAGAGGTTCTAAGGATCTGAAATAATAGAAATTAAGAAAAGAATAATTCCCCCTTTGTATCGTGAGGGGTTTGTCACTGTGAATAATAAAGTCCAAAGCTCCTTGCATATGCTCTCTAACCCAACGGCGTACAGTCACAAAGGATGATAAGGTAAGAGAAAAGGCTGGTATCAAGATCTTATTGGAAAATAAAACACGCACATCTTCTCTGAAAGGATTACTAAGCTTGACATCAAAATACAATTTTTCAATGTTAAACCAATAAGTTCCTAGCAGTGGAATAGGAGCCAGTACATGAGGTAAATTCGAGCCTATATCTAACCTATAATTCCCGGATTTAAACCGAGGAATTTGCCTCTCAAGGCTGTTAAGATAGTGATTAAGCGCCAGCTGGATTTTACGATTTAGTTTACTAATGTGCTTAATTAAAACATGTTCTATACGTTTAGAGGATCTTTCATATCCTAACGCCAAAATAGCACCTAGTAGAAACAATTAGCGAGAAGATTTAAATTTTTTCGAGCATACTAATATTCGGAATTGCCTTCCTCTGGCGATATTTCGGTAACCGATATTACGCTGATACTTCATTAGCCCTTTTACCTCTTCTTCCAATGAGAATCCTGCTTTTTCTACAGCTCTTTTCATTTCCTCTAACTTTTGTTGGTTCTCTTCATGATAAATGAGTAACATCTTTCCGTGAGGTTTCAACACATCATAAGCTAACTTGTAAGTACTAACGAGCATCTCTATGTAACTATTGAAATCTTTACGTTGCCTTCTGTTAACTACAACTTCGCCAAGCATCCACGAGTAAGGGTCAGCTTTGAGCCAAGCATTCATAAAAAAGCTCAGCTCTAGGTACTGTATCTCATCTGTGTGTGGAGGATCAGTCACTATATAATCAATACTACCTGGCGGGATGTACTTAAGGATCTCCTTAGAATCGCCATGTAGTATTGCTACATCTAGATATCCTCTGAGAACTTTTGAGAGGCCATATATGCTTCCGGTCGTTTTTACTGGATGAGGTAGCGTGGGGCGCAACCTTAGAAGCTTGTTCAATCTTCTCCGCAGGAGATCGTAGGGATTATACTCTACGTGTAGGCGCGGTACCCAGTAGCTATTCACGCCCCATGAACCTGCTCTGGGCCTTGCCATTTTGCTAGCCATATAGAGTATTGATAAGAAAGCCAGAGCCATCGCTCTATGCTCACGGGTATCTTTTCTCGAAACAGTCTTGAGCGGTCTTATGTCCTGCCATATATTAGTAAGTATTATTAAGTTCCGATTTGTGAAAAACTCATGTAGCCAATCGTAGTTTCTCTTTTTATCGAAAGGTTCCCCCCATGGATACCAAAACATATAGTACGGTGGTGAGTAGTACGGTTCTCCTCCCGTGAAGTCCGATGCCCTAACCTTCTTTCCATCGATGGTTACTGCCCAGCATTCATCATCTCTCCATTCGTAATACTTAACCTTCTTTCTAACACCATTGACCGTTATTGTGTATAGTTTATCTCTTTCGATATATTTTATCGAGCCGTTAGATCCTCTATATGCTAATCTCTTTCGCGAAAAGACAACTTCTGCTTTTCGAAGTAATTTTTCAGTATTAAACCATTCTGTAGTAACTCTAGCTATTAAGTAAGCGTATGGGTTTATGTCTATGTATATCCCACGAGCTCCGCGCCTTAAAGCTTCGAGTATTATACATCCAGCTCCACCAAAGGGATCTAAGACTATTTTCTCCTTAACATCTCTTACAATCTCCGAGAAGATTATCTCCGTAGCCTCGTAAACTTTCCTACCCCAGTAACGGGCTATTCTAGAATATCGTTGCAGGTCGCTTATATTAGCATCACCGATGTATAACACCTCGTTAAAACTATTGTAAAATTCCTTCTTAAATATAATTCTGATAAAACTTGAATGGTTGGCGTAGAAGGAAAAATACTTGACTTGAGAACGTTTAGATACTTGAACTTCAGCGTTAAGCTCCTCCCGCCTCTTGGCGCGCTTCCTGGCAGATCCCAGCATGCTCTCTTTCTACAGAGGGACGGAAGGTTGGGATTGTACAAATGTGATAAACATGGATTAGTAGTAGATAACAGAGTCAACTACTATAGAGCAATAGTATAGCGATTAAGGAAATACTACAATAATAGACTTCAAAACAGTAGCAAGAATACAATTCTAGATTAGGAGAGAGCATAGCAGACTCCTCACCCTCTACTAGAAGTTGCTTCTTACTCATAGATACGTAACTAAAACTTCCAGAACTGATAACCCTGGTTTTACTTTTCTCTTAAGAGGTTGTAGAGGATCCGTAAGAGCTGACATCCTAAAGGGCATCAATATTACAGGAGTTTC
>QMSC01000160.1 GCA_003649515.1 Thermoprotei archaeon
ATGAAAGCAAATAGTCTTTAGGAAGAGTCGTTATAATTAGACCTTTCTACTATACTGTAATCTTTTCATTAGCATTCCTTAAGGAAGAGCCCCATTTTATCGAATTATTTTCATAGAAAGACTTAAAAGAGGTGATAGTAAGGGGGCTTAACTAGGATTGACAGATATGGAGAAAGCGGAATTGGATGAACCTCCTGATAGTCAGATAGAGAGATTTTTAGATAAAGGAGAGAGCATTCTCTTCAAGTTTAAGAGCGACCTAAAAGAAGATGGGACCTTTGGGGAACGATTGCTAGTAATAACAAACAAGCGGGTGTTAACCTACACACCCTCAACAGATCACCTCGAATCGTATGAAATCGATAAGATAAGGGAGATAAAGGTACTCGATTACCTTGGCAATGGTGAACTAGAACTAGAGTTAATCGACGGAAGGGCTATTAGCCTTATACGCTTCACACGCGTGAAAACGGCTGACTTCCGTAAGGCTGCAACACTGATAGAGGAAATAGCCGTTAAGGGCATCAGAATAGAGGAGACGGCGGTAAAAGAGCTCGAAGCTGAACAGGAGAAGTATGGCAAGCTTGCGAAGAGATACGTTATGGTAAAGTTATTGAAGTTTTTGAAGCCTTGTTGGCATTTAGGCGTCGCAACGTTTATCCTGTCATTACTAGCAGTGGGGTTAGGATTGGTGCCTCCCTATCTGATGAAAATCCTTATAGACGAGGCGTTGGGACAGAATAACGTGCAACTCCTCATACAGTCTTCGCTATGTCTCATTGGGGTCTACTTCTTTGCAATGGTTGTAGGAGTTGCTAGGAGATATCTTCTTGCGTACATGGGAGAGAAAATAATATACGCTATTAGAACACAGCTCTTCGAACACGTACAAAGGTTGTCACTGGGATTCCACGACAAATACGGCTCAGGGAGATTGATCTCCAGGATAACGGATGATACGTCTAGAATAAATTGGTTCCTCACGTGGGGAGTTCAGTCCTTCATAATAAGCATTCTACAGATGGTCGGCATAGGAATGGTAGTATTCACAATGAACCCTTCACTGGCGCTGTTCGCATTATTACCGGTACCCTTTGTCTTCTTAGGCATAACGTATTTCCGTAAGAAGGCGGGAAGAGTTTACCATAAGGCCTGGCGCAGATGGGCGGATTTAAGCTCACTATTAGTGGACACTATTCCGGGAATAATAGTCGTAAAGGCATTTTCACAGGAGGAGAAGCACATAAAGAGGTTTACAAGTCTACTTTCAGAAGTTGTTAGAGCGAACCTAGAGACTGTAAAGTTACGTCTAGAAATATTCCCATTGCTCGGCTTTGTGACCTCGGTAGGCTCGGTCTTAATATGGTGGCTGGGCGGCCTGAAGGTCGTAAGTGGGGAGATAACCCTGGGTATGCTTACGGCGTTCGTATCTTATATGTGGCAATTCTATGGACCAGTTAATACCATTAGTACTCTAATAGAGCCCTTACAGACTGCCATAACCTCTGGTGAAAGGATATTCGAGTTGCTTGAAAGTAAACCTGAAGTGGAGGAAGGAAATGATGCCGTCGATTTCGAAATAGAGGGTCATATAAAGTTCGAAAACGTGTACTTTGGCTATGAGCCCTACGTCTACGTTCTTCAAGGAGTAAACTTTGAAGTAAAACCAGGAGAGGTTGTAGGAATAGTGGGTCCAAGTGGCTCTGGGAAAACAACTTTAACTAAACTGTTATTGAGGTTCTATAACCCTGATAAGGGTAGGATCCTGATAGACGGCGTAGACATCAGGAGGATAAAGCTTAACTCACTTAGAAGGCAGATAGGTATAGTATTACAGGACCCAGTATTATTCTCCGGGACCATTGCCGAGAACATTAGTTATGGAGTAATGAATGCGGAGCCTGAGGAGATAATCGCAGCTGCAAAGGCAGCCCATGCACACGATTTCATTATGAAATTCCCAACAGCTTACGACACTTACGTTGGAGAGAGAGGGAGCAGACTTTCAGGCGGAGAGAGACAGAGAATAGCCATAGCGAGAGTCATTTTAACTAACCCTAGAATCCTGGTACTCGACGAGGCTACAAGCTCCGTAGACACGATTACTGAAAGGCAAATACAGGCAGCCTTAAACAACCTAGTTAAGGGAAGGACAACAATAGTAATTGCTCATAGGCTATCGACGATAAAGAACGCTGATAAAATAATCGTGATAAACAGGGGCCAAATAGTCGAAGTAGGCAAACACGAGGAGTTGCTTGCTAGAAACGGGCTTTACAAGAGGCTATGGCAAGCGCAGTTCGAGGAGAAAGAGAGAGCGAAGAGGGAGAAAATACAGCTCGCTTAAGGTGAAAGCAGATGTCGCTAAAAGATTTCTTGAAACAACTCAACCTAGCGGATCCTTCTAAGGTTAAGGTACGCTACAACGAAAGAAGAAACTCGCTACAGGTAAGTATCGATGGAATAGTATACTACGACATAATACCGAGACGCCCCTTCCCCTTCTCAAGACCTCACTTTATAATATTTACTACGAAGGAAGGAGAAGAAATCTGTATGGTAAAGGATTACAGGAAGCTGGACAAGAAGTCGAAAGGCAACCTTGAAAGGATTCTAGAGAAAATATACTTCGTCCCCAGAATAACTAAAATAAAGAAGATCAAATACTATAGGGGAGAACATCACTGGGAAGTTTCTACAAATAAAGGCGAGTGTAGCTTCATAACTAGGGGCCGGAGCAGCATTAGTAGGCTTTCCGATGGAAGGATCATACTTCAAGACGTACACGATAATGTGTATGAGATTAGGCCCTGGGAACTCGATAAAAAGAGCCTTGAAAAACTAGAACTTGTCCTCTAGTACGGTATGGCCAGCTCTTTGAAAAGTTTTTCAAGAAAGTTCTTAGATCTAACTACTGCTTCATCTAGATCTCCTGTAAAGCCGCTACCACCTATGTCTATTGCTACGTAGCCATCGTAATGATGTTTCTTCAAAGCTTTAAATACACCAACCCAGTCAATAGTACCTTCACCTAATGTTAAGTGCATATTATCACGGCTATCGTTATCTGATACGTGAACGTAGAAGACCTTTGAGCCAAGCTTTTCAACAGATAGTGGGAGGATCTCCTTTTGAGCGTGAAGATGGCCTGTATCCAAAACTGCTCCAAAATTCTCCTCATTGACAGCATCCATTAACCTAAGCATAGCATCCGTATTGCTGATAGTTTCACCCACCCTAGGCTCAAGCACGAGTTTGAGCCCGTAGCTCGCAGCGATTCTGGCCAGAGTCTTCATCGTCTGAACGAGCGTATTCCAGAACCTGTTCCAGTTAAAGCTAGGATCCACTTCGACTCTGAACTGTACGCCATAGCTAATGGCTTCCTTATAAGGTACCTCTCCCACGAACTTTATTGGCGGAGTAAAGGAGTCCACCTGCACCATATCAGCTCCAAAATAGTTTGATAGCTCAGCTCCCTTTCTAAAGAAATCTATGGCCTTTTCTCTGAGAGAGCTGTCCAAGCTAACTATATCTGGAAGTACCGGACAAAAGTTTATTACCTTTAATCCCAAGCTTTCTACGTGTTCGAGAATTCTCCTTCTATTCTCATAGGTCTCCAGCAAGTTTTGATATTTTACTCCCTCAAGTTCGACGTACTTGAAGCCTAATTTGGCCATGTCCTCTAATGCCTTTAAAGTTTTCTCGAAATTGGGAGGATAGCCGTACTTCGTTATAGCGTAAAGCCATGCAATGCTTATCCTCAAGTTTTTACC
>QMSC01000161.1 GCA_003649515.1 Thermoprotei archaeon
GAGTAACATTGAAATGCTATGTATAATTTTTATGTTTTTCAATAATGGAAACGGCAGTCCAAATGCTGAAACAGAATCATAATAACCGACAATAACTGGTAAAGTTAAGGTCTTAATACCTCCAAATGGATTTGACATCTTAAGACTTATAACCATTATAGTCGGTACAACTCTTAAAGCGAATACTATAATCATTATTATTATGAGAACAAAGACTAACCTCTTATTAAGAGAGTATGCTTCATGTGCTTTCATCTTATTGCTAAGCACGTAAATTATAGTAAGTAGGAACGTTAACACTAACGAGGCTAAAATTATCCTAATATCATACAAAGAGACCAATAGCAACCCTGTAAGTATTGAAAGGGCACTCATGAGGGGAAGATCGTTGAGCTTACTAAATGTCAACATTAAGAATATTAAAGTTGCTGGAAGTAGTGCTACAAATCCTTTAGTCCAAATATCGACCCAAGGAGATAAGAGTATTAATTCGTACATAAAACCGCTAACAAACGCTGCAAACAGAACAAGCTTACTATTATAAATCCTATCACTAAGAAAGTTTTTTATGAATAGTAACATGAAAACAGAGAACAGTACATCGCCCATGAATGGTAGAAAAGTCTCGTAAAGTACCCAAGACATATTAGAGGGAAAAGCATATACCCATGTCACAAGTACGTAAGGCGGAGTATCTGGTTCTGACATACTTAAAATTGAAGACCATAAAGTACGTAGATCTTTTATGGAGTAATAAGCGGGCTTTGCCACAGGTTTAGCCCCTTGTACACACAATATCGGATTATTAATAGCTTCGGAAATAAGCCAGAGCTTACATATTATAGCGTACAACAACATTAACGTGATGCATATAAACCATACCACGTACTTGTATTTTAATACGCGCATTTTTATCATCCCTGCTTTTCAGCTATGACAAATACCGTACCTCCAAGATTAAATCTATTAACAATCTTATTGATGATTCGAGGTGCTTTCCGTAGAGGCATCAGAGGTGCCTCGACCGCAAGTACTTTAAAACCAGATCTTTCTACAAGGAATCTTATGCTTAGTGGTGTGAATAAGTAGATATGTGTTTCGTCTCGAAACCCATGCCATTCATTCTCCCTCTTAATAAGCTTTAACAGCAATCTAGCTATAGCATTAAGGTTTGGAGTACTAACAATGAGTGTGCTTCTAGGTTTTAGTACGCGGTAAACTTCTTTAAGAACGTTATAGGGAGAACGCAAGTGTTCTATCACATGTAACATTATGATGAGATCAAAGAAGTCATCCTGAAACATTGGTAAACCACGATCTGCATCACATACATATAGCTTAGCTCTCGTAATCCTTCGTGCTTGCTCAATAGCATACTCCGATATGTCGATGCCGTAGGTTTCACACATTGCGTTATCAAAGAGGCTTAATAGGTATCCATAAGCGCATCCTATGTCTAGAACTCGCATACCTTCACGCACTTCAACGTGTTTCTTTATGAGGGGGAATACGAATTCGCGAATATGGCGCTGAATAACTTCGTATCCTCTCTCATAGTTAGAGCCTTTACCCATAAAGTAATCTCCGCTAAATGAAGCTGTACGCTCTGGCATGGACTTTCACTTGCTTTTAAGCGTTTTAGAGTTATTGTTTTCTCCAATGTGACTCATGACTATGCCCCAATTTTGGTACCAAAGCCATTAATTTGTTTACGCTTGCCCAAGGGGAGAACAACTTTCTCACAGTATCAATTCGGCATTTTTCTCTAATCTCTTTTATGCTGTCTAAATCTATACGACTAGCAGTATTAATCATCTCTTTTTCGGAGTTAACCAGAATACCGCATTTAGTTAAACTGACTAATTCCTTGGGTCCCATGGAATTAAACGCTAGAACCGGTGTTCGGCAAGCTATGGATTCCGCAACAACATAACCGTATGGCTCCCATCTTTGAGGACAAATTGTTAACGAAACCTCGGAATATACCTTAGCTAACATCTCATCACTTACGTCTATTAATGGATGTAGCTTACGGCTCGGAGCTTCAGATATCAATCTTAATTGGAGAAGCTTATTGCCTAGTAGGCATACTTCTTCTACGTCTCTTCGCACCAATAGTACATTGATTATTTTTCTAACAAGCTTTAAATCGGTATCAGCTCTTATACTCCCCAGGTATAGCAATACTTTGAATCGATCCACCCTATTGATCTTACTAGGATTGAATATTGCCGTATTTACGGGTGGGTAAACGTGGCCAAGAGGGAGTACCTTGTAATACTCTACTAAGAACTTAAAACCCGCCATGCTATTTGCTACTATGTTGTTAAACTCCCTCAACAACCGTGATATCAAAGTAAAGAGAACCTTAGACCTCATACTCATGGGGTTTAATGTTCCATGATATACTTCAGCATAGATGATGGGTATAAATTTTTCTTTACACAGAAATTTCAATTTTTTCAAGAACAATAATGCTCTATACCAGTCTGTAATGAACAGAAAATACTCACGTGGCTTACTGAGGAAGTTAATTAACGAAGCTATGTTATTGAATACTAATAGTTTATTTTCTAAATATTTTCTATACTGAGCATCGATGTGTGATTGCGGCTTGTATAATACAAGTACGCTTTCTTTCGAATATTTCACAAAGTTAACAAAGGGTCTTAGGGGCCCAGAATACGGAAGCTTATTGGTATAAGGTAATAGAAACAACAATAGAGCCATAGCTTCCCCTAATGAGCTATGCAATCTGCTCTAAGATTTAAGAAAGCAAAGCTACGAAGTTTCAGCTTAAGCTTAACTTTCATCTATCCTACCTCGTTATCTCCTTTAGCGCATTTTAAGCTTATAGCCTTTAACCTGTTTAGACTCACGAATGACAGTTCTTGTAAGCTCGCACAGAGCCCTCTTCAGCACTTCTTTTTGATCTACGCTATTCTCTACTACGAGGTATGGAACCTGTGTTAAGGAAGAAATCCGAATTCTTGAGAGAGGTCCGTAAACACGTAAAGGTAGTAACTTACCTAAAGGCTCTCCAAAGGCTTCACCGTGATCAGATGTTATCACTGTTCTTCTGGGCAAAATTTCTGTGAGTTTCTTCACATGGTAAAGGACTGAGAGTAGGTTGACTATGTACGCTTTTATGATTTCTGAAGTGTTTTTATGGGTGTATTCGCATACTTTGTCTGGTATTCCTGCACATAGATATCCCTTCCTCAGCAGGTTCTTCACTATCTTGATGAATATCAATAAGTTATTACTAGAGGCGTTGTAGTGTAGTGCTTTATTCATGAATCCTCTGCCTAGAGCGTTGATATTGTTGAATCTTCTGTTGACGAAGGGATAGTGGGATTGTAGAAACCATATAATCATTCTCTTACCTAGCCTTCTTAAATAGGTTTTTTAAAGCGACATAGTACGTGACTTCGGGTCTTACCGTTCCTATCTTGCTATCCCAATGATTTCTCCATACTGGGATATACTTATAAAATAACTTCTCAAGCCTTGCACCTAATACATGGTCTACCATCGGATTGGAGTTCACGAAGACAGTATCCCTTAGCTTCTCTCCTATGTTACTGTCGAGGTTCTTTCTCAAGAACTCCATCGTTGAGGAAGCAGAGGATACAATGCATTTGAACCATGGTAACTGAAGAGAAGAATCTTCTATAGACTCGCTCGAATATGTCGCATCGACATGCATCTAGTACTATGAGGTGATCCCAATCATGACCTAATACATTAAC
>QMSC01000162.1 GCA_003649515.1 Thermoprotei archaeon
GAATCCTGATAAGATACTAAGAATCGAGATTATAGGCTCTCTAACGGGCATCAGCGTGCTCAAACCCCAGCACATCCTTTCTATAGTTAAGATAAGGAGAGAAAAGCGAGTTCATTAATAGGGCAGCGAAACTGTTAATAAGAGCCTTAAGTTACAGGAATTCTAATTTTACGCGAGCCATTCTCATTAGTATGCACTTTAAAATAGATTCATTTTTAGTTTCCGATAAGGTTGCTTTTAGTTCTTCTTCCTTTATGCCATAAAACGCTCTTATTTTTTCGAGGGATGTTCTAGGAAATGCCTCCTCGATACTGTGGAAAAAGTCCTTGAGGCTTTCCTCTTCGAGGAGGAACTTTAAAGCCTTTTTACCTAGTTTCGAGAATACTACTAACACTGTTTCTGAATCGCCTTCCGAGAGTCCTACATTCATAGCTTTCCTGATCTCTTTCTGCCCGGAGATGAATAACAGAAAGGCTATGGAAACTTTTTTAATCTTCTTGTGCTCTTCGACTAGCTCCTTTGCCATTAAAAAAGCTGAAAGAAGCTGAATTGGAGAATAAATGACTTGGGGCTTGAGGAAAATAAAGTAATGTCCTTTATTTTCAAAACTATTACAAATTTTAATTAAGGTCTCGAGCTCCCTTTTCCTTAAAGGGTCTTTAAATTTAACTATGAAAATATACGGTCGATATTCACATGGCATTCTATCACTTAACGAGCAGATTTTCGAATACGCTTATTAGCTCTTCAAGTTTCAGGGGGATCTCCTTTTCCATTAATATGGTCGCTATGGATAAGATTAAGGATAGAAGGCTTCGCGGTGAAATATAGCCCATGTTACCGAACCGAATAATTTTACCCTTCCACTCTTCCAATCCTCCAGCGGCGTATATGCCATAATCATTCTTGAGCCTGCTTAGGATTTCCTCAGGTGATAGTCTTTCAGGAGGCTTAACGCTAATTACTGTATTTGATCGATACTCAGGGGGCATTATGGGCTTAAAGTTAAGGGCTGAGAGAGCGCTGTATAGGAAACTTGCTCTTCTTCTATGCATTTCAATCCAAGCCCTGTATCCCACGACGTCTAGAATTATTTCTAAGGCCTTTCTTAGGGCATGCAAGACGTTTATAGCGGGTGTAAAAGGTGTTTCTTTTCTTTTCTCGTAATACTCCTTATACCTTATGAAGTCGAAGTAAAAGGTGCGTCTCGGAGTTTTTAGTACTTTCTCCCATGCGCGTTCACTTAGGGAAACTGCTGCCAATCCAGGTGGGCTCATGAGACATTTCTGAGACCCCGTGATAACTACATCTAAATCCCATTCATCCGTTAGAAGTACATCTCCCCCTAAAATTGACACGGCGTCCACGATCGTTAATATACCATACTCCTTTGCCTTCCTAGAGATGTCCTTTAGGAACCTTATGGTTATTCCGGGGGAAGTGTCATTATATACTATGAGAATGGCTGTGGCATCGACGTTGTCCTCTATTAATCTAAAAATATCCTCTTTATTTGGAAGGCTCTTGCTTAAAACTACAGGTCTTGCACCTATTCTTTTTGCAGTTTCGGCAGCTCTTTTACTGAACACTCCGTAAACTGGTATCAGTATTTTCTCGTCTACGTCGAGAACGTTCAGTAGCGCAGCTTCCACTCCACCCGTACCCGATGCTGTAAGCACTGCAATATCGTTTTTTGTCTTGAAGACTTGCTGTAAGCGAAGTACGGTATCCTCAAAAAGTTCTCTAAAATCCTTGGATCTATGGCTAATCATAGGTTTGCTCATTTCCCTGAGAATCGCCTTCGGTAGAGTGACGGGGCCAGGGGTAAAGAGTAAGGGTTCTTCTATCATTAAAAAACCCATTTCTACAGTGGATCGGAAATATTTGTCTTTTTCCTCTGGGAGCGTGTCTCCTGCCAACTTTATGTACTTACTATTAATGTTATTGACTTGAACGAAAATAACGGCTTCAAGCTCGCAGTCCTTACAGAAAAGTTTTTAAGAGTAATACGTGCTGAAAAAGAGTACTTGAGGGATTAACAGTGGTTGAATTTTGTCCTAAGTGTGAGGCATTACTCATTCCTATCAAGGATAAAGGTAAGACCTATTTAGTCTGCAGACTTTGCGGATATCGCAAAGAAATTAGATCCAGCGAGGGGTATAAATCGGTTCTGAAGGTTAGCGAAGAGAAGAGGTCCAAGATAACGGTCATGGAAGAGACTAGAGAGATTTCGAGGGAGGATAGGGAGAGAGCTAAAGAACTTATGCAGGAGTATTATGAAGTTTTTCTCGAAACTATGGAAACTGAAGAACAACAAGAAGTATCCGATTAACCCATACTGCCGAAAATTTCTAAGGACTTTATAATAGTGTCAGGACATTCCTAAAGAGGGAAGTGCTATGAGGCTAGCTGTAGTGGACTATGAGCTCTGTAAACCGAAACACTGCAATATTCAATGTGTAAGATTCTGTCCTATCGTGCGTGCAGGTGGAGAAGCTATAAAAATAGATGAGGAGACGGGTAAGCCCTTAATATCAGAGGTAGTATGTGTAGGTTGCGGCATATGCATTAAAAAGTGTCCCTTTAAGGCTATATCTATAGTAAACTTGCCTGAAGAGTTAGAAAAACATGCGGTGCATAGGTACGGTCCCAACGCCTTTAAGCTGTTTGGACTGCCCGTTGTCAAGCGGGGAAAAGTTCTTGGACTAATAGGTCCCAACGGTGTTGGGAAGTCTACTATATTGAAAATACTGGCCGGGAAAATAAAACCTAATTTAGGTAGAGTTACTAATCCTCCTGAATGGGACGAAATAATAGGCTTTTTCAGGGGCTCAGAGCTACAATTGTACTTTAAGGATCTAGCTGAGGGAAGGATTAGGACTATCTATAAGCCTCAAGAAGTAGGCGGAATACCGATTTATCTTAAGGGTAGCGTGGAGTCCATATTAAGTCGGGTAGACGAGAAGGGAGCCTTAAAGGAAGTGGTAAAAGAGCTCGGTATGCAGGATTTCATCGACCGCTCCATTTCTAAGCTCAGCGGAGGAGAGCTACAAAAGCTAGCTATAGCAATAACGTTGCTACGTGACGTAGATGTATACCTATTTGATGAGCCTTCAAGTTTCTTGGATGTTAAAGAGAGGTTAAGAATGGCAAGAGTCATTAGGGAGTTAGCGCAGAGAGGAAAAACTGTTGTAGTAGTGGAGCATGACCTAGCGGTTCTCGATTACGTATCAGATTATGTGTGCATTCTGTACGGTGAACCCTCGGTCTATGGTATAGTTTCCCTGCCACGGAGTGCAAGAAGCGGTATAAACGCATACTTAAGAGGCTTCCTAAGAGAGGAGAACATGCTAATAAGATGTGAGCCCATAATATTCCATCTTAACCCGACTCCGCTAAAATGGCGACCTGAAAGCGTACTGGTCTCATGGTCACGTTTAACGAAGGAGCTTGATGGTTTCAGACTGGAGGTAGAATCCGGAGAAATTCATAGAGGGGAGGTTATAGGGATATTGGGCCCCAATGCTATAGGAAAAACTACTTTTGTAAAGATACTTGCAGGAATCTTGAAGCCTGATAGTGGATGCATAGAGGTTAGGAAAAAGGTATCTGTTAGTTACAAGCCTCAATTCATTTCACAAGTTCAATATGAGGGGACCTTAAGAGAGTATCTTGAAGACAAGATAGGTGTAAGTCC
>QMSC01000163.1 GCA_003649515.1 Thermoprotei archaeon
CCGTTTAAGGCGCTCAAAATCAGGTATAAAATGGAGAACTCAAGTGCAATCTTAAACAGGCTCGACAGAGTTTTTAACAAATTCACGGCTAGATTGATGTTACCTGGAAATAGTCCTGTGAAGGTGACCTCACTGATATTTATCAGACCGCAGGAACTAGCCGTAAGTGAGCTTACAGATTGTCTCGTCTTTGAGGACTGCGTTGTTCACAGGGTTAATGCGAGAACTATCACAATGGCTGTACTGGCGGTCAGTGGCCACACGTTGGTCCCGTCACCGATTCCAGACGTGGACCGGCTCTCTCCGCTTAGAGACTTATGTATAGAGACGACTTTTAATGTTGACCTGCAACCAGACCCGAGAAGGTGGAGTGTGTACAAAGCGCGCTGTATACTTCATAATGAGGCGCTGAGAAAACTCCGGAAAGCTGTAGGCCTGTTAAAAGTGTACGACCCAGATATGGTCATTATCAACGCGATATACCACATAGACGCTATCTGGCCGGACTCACCTGGAGCGCTGAGAATGGTATCTCGTATAAGCTCTGGGCTAGCTCCCTTAGGCGGCTCTGACCTAGTACAGCCTTCAGGCGTCATAGCGAGTTCAGAGTATGCGCTGTTTCTCTCTCCAATAAGGAAGAAGAGGGGGTCATGGAACCATGTAAAGGAGGCTTTCAAGAAGCTCACTGGGCTATTGAGGCTAGGCGATAAGAGGCTGGCGGAAGCCTTGAAGATTACTCTCGCCGACCTAGCTAGGGAACACGAAACCTTGTCAATCGAGGAGAAGCTAGTCCAGCTGTGCAGGATTCTGGAGTCAGTATGCTATATTTATGCCTACATTAAGGAGCATGATATTCCTAAGAGTGGCATAGACACCGCTAAAAGCATAATCAAAGTACTCGCTAAGTACGGCTTCGAACTCTCAATACAAGATAAAAAGCTACTTGAGAAGATCTACAAGCGTAGATCCGTATTAGGGGCGCATGGATTGAAAGTCCAACGCATTCTTCTCGGCAAGAAGGAGAACTTGGATTTTGGAGCCGAAGTATCGAGCGAATTGATTAAGACGCGAAACCTTACATGTAAGTTATTGCAGAAGCTTATTGGAGATATCTAAAGTCTATAAAACAATTACTATAAAGAAAGCCTTAATCGTGCTATTGACTCTGCCTAGTAACCTATAGGTGGCTGTGTAATGGATCACCAGTCTATGGTAGGTGATATCTTGGGGGTATCTGAAGCCAGAGGATGAGTCCGCTTCCCCACTACAACCCACCCTACATAGAGGGTGAGGTACTCCTAAGGACTCACAGGTGGACTTTCAATAGGACACTACTCTACCACGAGCTAGCCATAGTAGTCTACCAGCTGGATATATACGATAATGGTAGGATAATGAGGGTTAAACTAAAGCTTGTGGACTGAGCTACTACGGAGCCTGTTAATGGTCTGATATAGGTTACTGTCAGGGATGAGGGGACTGGAGAGGTTACTACTTATGTCGGGGAAGCGAGTCCATACGCTGAATTTGACATACCACTACCGAGGAAGTATCTAGTACGTGCCTATGGTAGTGCCTACGCTGTGAATATCACGTATGGGAACCAGAAGTACGCTAAGAACCTACTGCTTAGGAAGGAGCCTACTTGATTTAAGAAGCTAACCGAACTATTCTTGGAAGACTCTCCGAAATTATCTTTCGAGGTCTTTTAAGTTCATGCCCTCTAACTCTCCTTATATCTCTTCAGTATTCTAGTAATACCATCTACCTTCTTCTTATCATTGCCACTAAGCCTAGCTATCTTTATTGCATCCCTTGGGTCTCTACTACCCATCTCTATTATAACCTTCTCTGCAATATACTTGGCAATAGGTTCTGATATACCCTCTCTCCTAACCAGTACATTTACTATAATTTTCCTAAGCTCCTCCTCAGTATACGGTCTAAGCCTTATCACGAGAAATCTAGATAGTAGTTCTGGCGGTATTTTCCTAGTGGTATTCGCACCAGCAAATACTACAGTGTTAACGTATACCCTCTCCCTCCTACCATGTATCGTAACCGTTATAAAACCACTCTCCATGAGAGTTAATAATATACTGAGTTCATTTGGATTGTATATCTTATCAAGTTCATCTATTATGAGTATACTTGGTCTCTCCTCTACTATCACGTCCCTTAATCCAGCTTTTGTAGATGTACCCGCTAGGGCAAAGTAGCTACCATCTATCCTAGCGATCTCCTGTAGTATCATGGACTTTGCAGTAGATGGGGGACCTACGAGTAGTACATGTACACGCTTCTTTAGACAGTCTATCAACAGACCCTTTAGGTCATCGTACCCGACTATCGGTTCAAATAGGTCATCTGGTATACTCAGCTCCCTTGGTGGTGGTACTTCTATCTCTCTAGGTGATAGTCTAAGAACCCTCCTTATCACATCTATATCTTTAGGCATGTAGTATACTCCACTAGCTGAACCCCTATAGGTTACCTCAAGTATGCCCATGTTCGCTAGTTTGACTAGGTATGCTGGTGTTGCCTGAATATCCATTGTATGGAATCCTATTATAATAGTATTATACCCACACCTAGTACACTTATACTTATGCTTACCAACCCTCTTTAGATTCCTACTACCACATCCCTCACACTTAAAGTTCTCATCATACCACTTGACTATCTTCTCCAGAGTATCCCTATATCCAGGTCTCTCCCTGACAAGTCTCACTAGCCTTCCTGTAATAGTTTCATCTTTCATAGACATTAATGAGTGTTTGTGGATTTTAAATACCTACCTATATGCTGGTGTTGTATGTGTAGGTACTTATATAAGACGTCAAAGTTTTCGGGTAAGCGAGACTGATGAGATAATGAGGGTCATGAATCTCGAGTGTACTCTCCACTCGCCGATGAAGTGCCGAATAAAGGAGTAGGTGCTCCCGTAGGCGGGCTTGGAGTGAAGATAGCCTGATGATATGTTCCATATCAAAAAGATGCAAAATGGTACGGAGTGATTGAACGGTTTAAATACTATTAAGGTATTTATGTCAAATAGAGGAGACCCCTATGTCTGCTCCATCTAGGACGTATCTGTATATTAGCGATCTCTTCAAGCCCCTGCCGTACAGCTTCAGCGAGATCCTGGAGGCCTGGGAGGAGGACAGGATGAAGCCCTTCGAGCTAGTGAGGGACTTTGTGGAGGAGGAGCTGGGCGAGATAAGGGATGCGAGACTCTATGGTGCCTACCTCGACCTCAAGACTATGACAGCTGTCATAGAGTACATGGTGGACTTCAGGGGAGAATGTAGGAGGGGGACGTACGGCGTGAAGATAGTGCATGCAAGAGATCTTAAAAGGGCTATAATGGAGTACTATGAGGCTGAGAGAACGGGCAAGTTAATTAAATAGCAACATCATACGACTAAGCCCCTAACGGGGGAGACCAATGATTGGGAGAAGATTCATAATAACTGAAGGAGTTTGAAGTTAGGATTTTTGCTCTAAATCGAAGTCTCTAAACAGGTTCTGCTGAGTAAAGCGATATAATCCCTTATTAGGGTTCTTGAATTATCATCGAGATACCCTAAATTTTGACCGTATGATCTAAAGCGAGTCCCTGGACAAGTTATCTCTATCGATAGTTCTCCAGATACTAATTCTC
>QMSC01000164.1 GCA_003649515.1 Thermoprotei archaeon
TAGCGCACTCCATGCAGCCAGTGCACCTGCTTTCATCGAGCCTTATAATGCCTCCCTCAGTCCTGTAAAGGGCTCCAGTAGGACAGGATTTAACACAAGGGGGGTCCTCGCACTGCCTGCATAGATTTATTACGTGGTATACCGCCTTTCCGGGCTCCACTATAGTCCGTACTCTGAGTCGCGCCTTAGCGAAGTTTTGGACGTTGAAGTGCTGAAAAGCGCATGCTTGTTCGCATATATGGCAACCGCTACACTTAAAGGAAAAAGCAACTATGCGCATTAGAACACCGTTAAAAATAGATCGTTTTACTATTTTAGCCTTATATCTTCAGGCCTTCATGAGGTACGGAATTATCCTCCTCAGAATGTCTCTAGTCGTTATAACCCCTATTAGCCTGCCTTCCTGGTCTACGACGTAAACTCTAGTTTCGTTCACCTCAAGCATTCTCTCTATGATCTCCCCTAGGCTCTCGTCCTCGTGGACCCTCAAAGCATCCCTAATATCCGTTAGTATTAGCGGGAGGTCCTTAGACCTCCTGCTTGCCATGATGAGGTTCTCGATGAAACACTGGCCTATAAGCCTCCCCTCTGAGTCGACTACGGCGAAAACCCTGAGTATGTGGTTTTCTACGACCTTTATAGCCTCAGCTACCGTCATGCCAGCCCTAAGAACGATCCGTGGGCGCGTCATGAGGTCCTTAGCCCTGATTCTGCTTAAAACCTCCGGATACCTCTCCCTCAAGAGGACGTAGGCTTCCTTTAAAGTGTACTCCTCCTCACTTATCTTGTGCAACAGTTGGTTCTCGTAGAAGGACTCGTTCCCCGAGAAGAAGTAGCTCACTGATGCAGCTATCATCGTGGTTATAACGGTTGCTGGTCCCGCAGTCTCGGCTGTAAATGCAACTGAGGTGAATAACGTCTTATTAGTTGCCGCTAGGACCGCAGCCATCCCAGCCATAACGTACACCTCCGCAGGTATACTCCTATCCAGGAAGTACAGGACGTAGCCTAGAGCTGCTCCAACGAAGATCGATGGAATGAACAGCCCGCCGCTTCCTCCGAAGTTTAGGGTTATGGAGGAGGCTATCACCTTTAGGATAAGGAGGAGGAACGCCACTATCAGTACCTCCCTGAAATCCGTAGCTTCCAGTGAAAAACCTGCCTCGAGCCTGCCCAGGACCATCTCGTGTATGGCCTCGTATCCCACACCCAAAACCCTCCTATCGATTAGCCCCAGCAATCCTATCATTAGGCCGCCAACAATAGCTACTTTAAGGGGGCCGTACTCCCTTCTAAGGGACTCTGAGATCTTCTCGAGGAAGCTATAGGTCCTCACAAAGAGCCTCCCTATGAGCGCGGCGATCAGGCCTACTAGAACTGCGAGCATTATCTGGTAGTATGAGGGCAATATGGGTCTGGGAATGGGTGGGAAAAGCCTTTCAGCGCCTATGAAGAATGCCAGGACTATGTAGGATATGACGGAGGCCAGTGTAGCGTGGATGAACGCCTCCCGCTCCACATCCCTCCTGAAGGGTATCTCCAATGCGAAAAGGACTCCCGTTAACGGGGCGCGGAATACCGCTGAAATACCGGCCGCTGCACCCGCTAGGAAGAACTTAGGCTTGTCCTCATCCTTAATAGGCAGGATCGTATTGAAAAGGGACGCTATCCCACTGCCCAGGAGCAAGCTAGGTCCTTCAAGCCCAGCACTTCCACCGAGGCCTATAGTCGCAACTGAGGCAGTGGTTTTCACCACTGTGTCGGCGGGGTGGACGTAAGCTTCCCCAAAGTTATAGGCCTCCAATACTGCGTGAGTACCACATCCCGCCCTCTTCGTGTAAGCTAGCTTTAGCACCAGTAGCTGAGATAAAAGTAAGCCGATAACTGGAGTGAGCATTACCATGAAGGGTTGCTGGGTCCATAGCTCCTCGATCGATGCTTCTACGCTGTGAAAAGCATACAACATGAGGGCTACGGCAAGCCCCACGGAGCCGCCTATCAGTATGGCAAAAAAGTAGGTCTCCAGAATTGTGAAACATGAAGAGAACTTGTTTAAAAGCCTCTTCGCGCTTCTCTTTACCAATACGGTCACCTTGACTCGCGCACGACCTCCTTGGTAGCGATTTTTTGGATTAATTTCTCTCTGAGAGCCTCTTGTATCTTTCGATTAGCTTCAGCTTCGGCCAACACCCTCTTATAGTTCTTAGAAAGCCACTTAGCAAGCTTAGTTGAGTACCAGTCGCCGTCGTAATCCCTCGCAATTTTCGCCATTATAGTTAAACAACGCCCAACGTTGGCTGCATCGAGCAGCCTGTCCCTCTCCTCGTCAAGACTCTTCATAGTATTCTTATAGGCCAACGCCCACGGCGGTATTATAAAGCCCATGCAATTGAGGACTGCGAAAAGGTTTGCAATGACCTCTATAACTCCGCTATCGTTGCCCACGGCTATCACGCCCGCCACCTTGCCCTCAACCCAGCTCTTATCCCCTAGGCAGATCATGTTCTCGAAAGCCGTTAGTCTATCTATGAAGTTCTTTACAGGCCCGCTCACGTTGTACCAGTATACTGGCGTTGCTATGATAATTCCATCGGCTTTCAGTATCTCATCGTAGATCCACTTCATGTCGTCGTCTATCACACAGGGATACCTGCAACTAGTTTGCTCATCAGTAAGGCAGCCTAGACAGGGTCTTATATCGCAATCGTAGAGGTTTATGAGCCTCGTTCTAGCGCCTTCCCTCTCCGCGGCAAGTAGGGCTACTTTGAGCATCTTAAACGTGTTGCCATACTTTCGCGGTGACCCATTGAAACCTACGATGTATACTCCTTCTACCACAGTATCACCTCTATTACTGCGTTTTCGGGAGCTTGAAGCTTTCAGAAGACCCCCTTTCAGGAACCATTACTACATTTAATAATGACCTTATTATATGTGTTACTTTTGCACAGAACTCTCTCCCTTAAACAGCCTCTCCCTATCTAGGTACTTTAAAATGGAGGCTGTGTGTAGTAGAGCCTTTAGCAGGAAGGACTCTGAGATTACGACTTTAATGTCCGTCTGAAGGCTCCTTGAGACCTCTTTGAGCGCAGAGCTCAGGCTTTCGGGCTTAGTCGGCGGGGACTTCAAAGCATTGCGGACGCTCTCCCTGATCTGCCACGAGCCTACGGGGGCATAGTATTCTGGAGAAACTTCCCTAATCGCTATTACTGTAGCCTGCCTCTTGACCCGGTATAGGTACTCCAGTACGGGGAACCTTATGGCGTGGTAACCCCCGTCAACGCCCGGCCTACGCCACCTACCGTCCTTAAGCTCATAGTTCACAGTTATGTAGGGCTTAGTAGCCCTCACCCACACGCTTCTAGGAAGCCATATCTCTACCATCTCAAACGACCAGGCCCTAGGCAGAAATATTAGGGAGTACTTGTTCCCAATGTACTCTGCCCTGAAGAGGAGTATCTCGGATACCTCAGGGAAGTCCTTCACCTTCTCCAGTAGCCTGTCCCCTAGAATGCTATCCACGGCCGTTATGGACCACCTTGTTGGAACCAGTCTTCTCCTCCTCTTCTCGCCCAGCAATCCCAGGCTGAAAAGCCTGGTTATGTGGTAGTAGCTAATTCCCGAAGAATACAGTTCAGCCACGGCGTCTGTAGCCTTGACGTCA
>QMSC01000165.1 GCA_003649515.1 Thermoprotei archaeon
AGGGTAATAATAACTGGGCTTAAGCCTTAATTTCCTTTAAAATATACTACCTAAATAGTGTTTGCTGGTCACTTTGGACAACATTCAAACGTGCATTCAGAGAATTCTTGATGGCATAGACTATGAAGAACCTAACGAGAGGACTCATCATAAAAGCGTACATCTACAACATGCTCGTAAACTATAAACAGAAGAGCCGGAAAGAGAGCGGAAAAGATTCAAAACCCGGACTCAAGAAAGAAACAGTCACAAAAACTAATCAAGTAAAACTTATATATGTAACACATACTAAGTATTTGAGGACACAGGGATGAAAGTTGTTTTGACAAAAACTATTTTGATGATGCTAGTACTTTTTCCAGCCATTTTATCATCAACCGTTCATGTGATTCATCTCTGTCCAAACGCAAGCAATGCTACGATCGTGGTCCCGGATAATTTTGCGAGCATACAAGAGGCGATCGATAATGCGGTTGAGGGAAGTACGATCTACGTTAGAGCTGGTGTGTATCATGAGCACATAACTGTATACAAAAATGGATTAAAGCTAATAGGCGAGGGGCAAAATGTAACTATAATTGACGGAGATAAACTAAGTAAAGTGGTATATATAATTGCAAATGATACGGTTATCACAGGATTCACTATACGAAATAGTGGTAGCAAACATTATGGTGATGGGGGAATTTATTTAGAGCATTCATTTAACAGCTCTATCTTTGGAAATATTGTAATGGATAATAATTTTGGTATCTTTATCGACTTTTCTTCAAAAATATCAATTTACAATAATAGTATATTTAATAATGGTGCTTGCGGGATCCATGTTAGAAATTCTCTTAACATCGATATACAAAATAATTACATCAAGAATGTATGGCCCATCATGTTTTTTCGTTCAAGTAGAAGTCATATAACGAATAATGACATTCGCTCTCACCATCCTTCGGGAATAAGTTTGTACGACCGATCTGACAACAATGTAGTCATGAACAACAAAATCCGTGGTGTTAAGGGCGACGAGCCTTGTACAGCGATTCGCTCACTTTGGAGCTTGAACAACCTTTATGTGAATAACGTAATCACTCGCGCTAGATGGGGAATATACTTAGGATATGCGAATGGAACGATTGTAGCGAATAACAACATCTCAGAAGTGGAGATGTGGGCCATGGCCTTATACCATGCCTATAATAATTCTATAATCAATAACCACATCAATCACATCATGTTGTCAAATGAAGTTGGAGGTATTTTTTTGGGCTTTTCGAAGAACAACTTAGTGCAGGGTAACATAGTATCAAAGGTAGATCGAGGTATTTCATTACATTTCCAATCTAATGACAACAAAATAGTTAACAATAACTTCTCCTTAGCTTCCATTGGTATAGTTCTAGATGGTGTATCAGGAAACACCATATACAGAAATAACTTCATTAAGAATATAATACAGGGATATGATGATGGCGATAATAGATGGAACTACATGGGTGAGGGTAACTACTGGAGCGACTACACAGGTATCGATATAAATAGAGACGGCATTGGCGATAGTCCTTATTATATTCTTCCTAAGGGAACGGATTATTACCCTCTCACGGTAGCAATCAAGATTGAATCAATAACACTTCCCCGACTTCAGTTGGTAGCTCATGCAAAACCTCTACCAGAGCCAATAGAGGTACGAAAGAAAGTAACTTGGAGTAATAAGCATATAAAGTTAACTAGATCCATTAACATTTTAGAAGAAGGTTCCCTAACTTTAGAGAACATAACGCTAGTTGTTGATATCGACACATGGGAACCCTTCATCGTGGTAGACTCTGGAGGCACACTTTCAATCTACAATAGCACAATAATTGCTAATGGGAAGGCAATCTGGATTGAGAAGAACGCTATATTCTACATGGAAAATAGCAGATTATATAATGCAGGGAATTGGGAGGGTGGCGGAGCGATTAGGGTACGCGAAGGCAGAATAGTGATCAAGAATAGCATTATCGAAAATTCCTTCCACATTCAGATCGAAGGAGGCTCAGATCATCAAATAGTGGGTAACGAGTTTCGATATTGCTACGCCAGCATTCGTGGATTCATGTATAAGAACAGCACCATCGCTAATAATATGGTCATCAGCACTGCCTCTCATGCCATGGAGATTGGTGCGAGTAACAGTATGATCTTTGGCAACACTATTCGACATGTATGGGGGTCGCCGATCAATATTCATGGTGATGGGAATGTAATCTATCGCAATAACTTTATTGGTTTCAGACAAAAACCGCATGACTTTGGGATGGAGAACCTCTGGGATTATAAAGGTGAAGGCAATTATTGGAGTGATTACAATAAGGGGGATGAAAATGAGGATGGCATCGGCGATGTTCCCTACTACATCTCCCCCAATGGCATTGATAGATATCCGCTTATGGTTCCCATCGGGATAAAACATAATAAATTAGAGATTCACTGCGTGAGTGGTGATGGTGATAGCCTTTCGAAATCGACAGTGGAATTACGTGGTTTCGCGAATCATCTAATTAGGACAAAAAATACTAATGCAACTGGCTGGGTAAAATTTACCAGCTTAATACCCAACAGTTACCTTATAACTGCTTACTGGCATGGAATCCAAGTTGCTAACCACTACGTCAATGTCACCTCAGATGCAATTATTGACCCACTTAGGTGTCGAGTTCATGACTATTATGTTCACATCTCAGATAGAGAAAATGAAAACATAGAAAATGTAAATATTACGTTGTACTTTGCTAATGGAACCTACCTCACCTCAACTTTAACAAATATCACTGGCTGGGCGGAATTCAAAGATCTCCCAAGCACAGCCTATAATATCAGGATACTATATCAAGGTATACAGCTCTCAAATTTTACTAATATCCTATCCATTGAGGATCAAATAGATTCTGCTTTTCTTTCCGTCTATGATTGGAACGTTAGACTATTGGATGGTGATGGTAAGGCTTTATCTAATGCAGAGGTAGAAGTCTACCTCTGGGATGGTTCTCTTCTGAAAAGATTAACGACAAACGATGAAGGGCTCATAAGAATGCTAAATTACCCTCCACGATCCTATATCTTTAATGTTTACTGGATGGGGGTCAAAGTATTGGATAGAGATTTATCGCTAATGAGTGAGGAGCAAATAGATAATATTCAGTGTGCGGTTTATGATCTTCTCGTACATGTAGTTAGTGAGAAGAATGATGACCTACCTAATGCAGTTGTAACTTTATTCTGGCTTAATGGAACCAAGATATTCACAATACCAGCCAACAGCACCGGATATGTCATGTTTGAAAATATACCTAGTACAACCTACTCCATAAAAGTAACGCTGAAAGGGTATAAGGACGTAAAGGAGAATATCACCCTCATAAGTGAAGATCAACTAACAACGATAACTTTGCAATCTCTATCTAGACCCTTCACCTTAACTCCTATAGGAATAGCCATTATAGCCAGTGTTGCCATCTGCGGAATAACGGCCATAGTGGTAGTTATTATAAAAAAGAGAAGATTCCTTTGCCATATTAATGATTACACCGCTATCATATGCATTCAAAGAAGATTTAAGAGAAGCGTTACAAAATCGAATTCTTTATAAAGGATCAACTTATGAAGAG
>QMSC01000166.1 GCA_003649515.1 Thermoprotei archaeon
ACCCGAGCAGGTCAGGAACTGCATAATACACTATTATAAGGAGGAGCATGTTAGGTGGGTTCTGTTAGTTGGAGACGCAGACTATGACGAAAACCCAGGTGACAGCAATACACCTCCAACCTATAGTTATGATAAAGAATGGGAGATTCCGACGAGGTACGTCTGGAACCCACGTGACTTTGACTGGGATGATGAGTATGACACGTTCTTCACGCCGACGGACTATTACTATGCTGGGTTAGACGGGGACTGGGATGATGATGGTGACGGTTACTTCGGCGAGAGTGCTTGGTGGTCCACAGTGGATGAGGCTGACTGGACTCCAGACGTTTGGGTTGGTAGACTTCCAGCGAGAACGGAAACAGAAGTAACAAACATGGTGAATAAGATAATAAAGTTTGAGCAGACCCACCCGGTTATCAGGGACATGTTATTACTCGGAGCACAACTTGACTATTGGGGTCCAACCTACGGGTCTACCTGCAAGGAGCACCTCGTCAAGAGGAGGGTAATCCCAACGTATGTAACGACCCACAAGTATTACCAAGAGGGCGGAAGTTTATCATGGACAAGTGTGGTGGACGCCATAAACGCATACGACCCAACTCTTGTGAGCAGCGCATCCCACGGAAGCGAAACAGGCTTATGGCTATATGGAGATGGCACATTCGTGGATACAAGCACCCCGGACTTGTTAACGAACACAGGCATCCTATGGTACGCCCAAGCGTGTAGTAGCGGCGCCTTTGACTGGAGATCCGACTGCCTCGGCGAGGCCATGGAGAAGGACCCAGATGGAAGCACTGTGAACTACATAGGCGCGACGAGGGAAGCTTGGTACTACATTGGAGAGTGGTACTTAAGTGGACTATGTGGGTTGCTGGATGTCTTATTCTGGGAGCAGTTCTTCAGGCACGGGGATATGCAACCCGGGCCATGCCTATACCTATCAAAGCTAACGTATGTAACCACCTACGCAGGGGACATAAACTGGGAAATCGAGAGGCAGAACATACTCGCGTATAATCTCATTGGGGACCCGGAGACGCCGTACGGTCCGGTGTTGGTGGAAGCCGTAATACACCTGTATCCGGGCTGGAACCTAATAAGCCTACCAGTAATACCGAAGAGCACAAAAATAGAGGATGTCCTAGAGCCGATTGAGGGGAAGTGGAGCGAAATATGGTCATACCAGATTACTAAGGGGAGGCGCGGGGCGAAGGGTACGTGGCTCTGGGCGAGCGGATCTTATGACAAGAGAGGCAGATGGCACATTAAAGGAAAACTAAAGACGATGGAAGACGGAAAGGGCTACTGGATATACGCACTAGAAGAAACATATCTCGTGGTGAGGGGGTACGACCTACTGCCAGGGCCCGCTGTACCGCCATCATACCCCGTCTACGAGGGATGGAACCTCGTAGGATTCAAATCGAGGTACGAGATGCTGGGCGAGGACTACCTAGGGCCAGCGTCATACTCTGTGGTGCACGTAATAAGATATGACCCCACCACGAGGATGTTCAGGGAGGTAGACCTGGGTTCCAATTTCGTACCTGGTGAAGCGTATTGGATGTACTTCTACTACGACGATGTCATAGCTCCACCAGCCCCACCCTAAATACGAGAAGTAGCTCCCTCTCCTATGTAAGGGCCCATGCCGTCGAAGTAAGGGATAACGGCATGGGCGTCGTGTTTTCTCGTAAATTTTATATAAATAATAAAAATAAACTAAAAAGTAGTACCGAACAACAGTACTGAGCAATGGTACTGTTGTTCGGTACTGTTTAATGAGGTGGTAAAAGTTGGGGAAAATATCAGCGATTAAGGTGGCTGTGGTTGTCGTTGCCCTTGTGATGTTGGCTTCTGTGGCTCCTGCCCCGGTTGTACCGATAGAGCGGGTGGGTGCGAGTCCGGGCCCATCCGAAATACACGTCAGTCCAGACGGGTGGTGGGACGCGACGGCGGGTGAACCTCCGGTTGCCCATCTAACTCCCACGCCCCTCCAAGACGCGATAGGAAACGCGAGCGACGGCGACATCATAATCGTGCACGAGGGGGTGTATACCGGGCAGGTGATCATTGATAAGGCGCTGACCCTTCAGGGCTTTGGCGACGCTACTGTTATCAAGCCCACTCAAGACAACGCAAGCAACTTCCAGCTCTTCGCCCGAAAGGCTGGGGGTGCGGCTAACACCGCTCCCATCATCGTGGTCCAGGCTGGCCCCGAAAAGGAGGTCACTATAAAGGACCTGAAGGTGGATGGGTCGCTTGTCAGTTCCGTGCCTCCGGGAGCCAACTCGTTCGTGGGTATACTGTATCTAGGAACTGGGGGGACAATCGATTCGGTGACCATAGATGGCCTCCTCACCACACAGAGCAATGGTATATACTTGTCATCCTTAGGCGAGACGGTTGCGGTTGAGGTTAAAGGGTGCATCATATCGAATTTCCTCAAAAACGGGATCACAGCCAACTACGAAGGGCTTACAGCCTCGATACACAATAACGTCGTTATTGGCTCAGGCCCAATCGAAAATATAGCTCAAAACGGTATACAGATCGGTTACGGAGCAACAGGCTCCATATTTGAAAATGAAGTATCGAACATAGCTTACACAGGCGGGGACTGGATAGCGTGTGGCATTCTGCTCTTTGACTGGAGCGGGACGGTAACCATTACAGGGAATATAGTGACTGATTGCCAAGGTGGCATAATAGGCCAAACCTGGAGTTCTGGTTCATACAAGGCGATTGTAAGCGGTAACACAGTAAGTGCCACAGGCTTTGCAGACCAAGAAGTTCCTTACGTGACGGGCATAGGCTTTTCCACATGGGCTGAGGGAGCCAGCATCGACGCCACCATAACAGGTAATACGGTGACCGATTGCCAAAGTGGCATCGAGGCCCATGCCATGGCGTCTGGTTCATCATGCAAGGCGATCGTAAGCGGTAACACAGTAAGTGCCACAGGCCTTGCAGAAGGAGCTTCTTGCGTGGGCATATACTTTGCTACATGGGCTGAGGGAGCCAGCATCGACGCCACTATAGAGGGTAACGACCTAACTGGCGGTGGACCTGGCGACGGCATTGCAACAGGGTCTATAAGCGAGTACGGACCTGCAGGTACAGTCAACGCTTTAATCACCGACAACGAGATATCGGGTTGGCAGCACGGTGTCTGGCTCGGTTTGACCAGCAACGAGGTCGCGATAACGGGGAACACGATCACCAGCAACACCGCAGCCGAGTCCGGGATCCACATAATCTCGGGCGTCGACGTCTCAAACATCCACGTCAACTACAACAACATCGAGGGGAACCTTGAATACGGCGTGTTCAACAACGCTACAGGTACCCTAGACGCCACTTTGAACTGGTGGGGTGATGTTAGCGGCCCCTCAGGCGTCGGCCTCGGAGCCGGGGATGCTGTGAGTGAAAACGTTAACTATGAGCCGTGGCTCGACGCTCCATTCCCCGGAGGCAAGCCCGTATTCGGAAAGCTCATACACCTACACCGGGGCTGGAACCTAATAAGCCTACCAGTAATACCAGCGAGCACGGGAATATCGGACATCCTAGAGCCGATTGAGGGGAAGTGGAGCGAAATATGGTCATACCAGATTGCCAGGGGG
>QMSC01000167.1 GCA_003649515.1 Thermoprotei archaeon
GAAGGTAGACGCGTATAACATCGTGGGATTAATTAGGGGGACGTCCCTCCCGGATGAGGTCATTGTAATCGCATCGCACTACGATTCCTACTCGGTCATACCGGCCCTTTCTCCGGGAGCGGACGAGTCGTTGAGTATAAGCGTGTTACTCGAGCTAGCCCGCTTCTTCTCGGAGAACAGGCCTAAGAGATCGATCCTATTCGTAGCCCTGTCTGGGCATTGGGAAGGTCTTGCAGGGGCTAGAGAGTTCGTTAGGAGAATCGTAGAGACTAAGGATACTAGCATAAGGCTGTTCATCTACCTCTCGCTCTCAGCCTGGGGAGACGACATAGCTATACTCCACGCGGGGCGTTTCTACTTCAACCCGACCTCGGGAATAGAGTTCTACAGAGCTGGCATAATTGACAGGCTAAACTACTACCTCTCAGCCCTTAAAATCGAGCTCTACGGCGGAGAAACCAGCGTTGACAGCTTCATTTATCCAGGGTACGCGTGGCTGAACATAGTCTACGGCGATCCATTGGCGGTATTCGATAGTGAAGTCTATACCCTT
Source organism: Thermoprotei archaeon (assembly GCA_003649515.1). GTDB lineage: Archaea > Thermoproteota > Thermoprotei > Thermofilales > B20-G17 > B14-G17. The sequence goes on from QMSC01000167.1 coordinate 554, forward strand.
GCAGGAGGATACGGTCTAGCCTTCCACACACCCAGCTTAAAATTTCACTGGGGGACTCCCTATGACGACTACGCAAAATTCGAGGAAGCCTTCAAGAGGAATGTTCTCGGTAAAGATAAGAGTTCTCTGAAGAAAGCTGCTATTCTCGCCTACCTCATAGCAAACGACGAGGAATTTCGAATCCCTCCGCCGAGATATAGGGGCTTTGACCCGAATTACGGCGGCTTTTGCACGATCAGAGGCAGAGTTCTGGTCTACAATCTAAGCACGGGGTGGTATACGCCAGTGCCGAACGCCATAGTGAGGCTGAGGGCTATAGCCAACATGCCCAACTCCTTCGGACTCGGAATATATGGAGGGTTACCGAAGATAAAGGAGGAAGTTACGGAGGGATATTACTCCACCTCAGGCTTCATGATGTGCATGACTGACGAAAACGGGGAGTTCATCTTCTACGGAATCTCCCCCTCGGCAAGGGCGGGGACGAGCTACCTCCCGTCAATCGAGTACCGCTACGTGATAGAAGCATGCTTACTGAACGAGGATGGGGAGATTGAGTACTTCACAGACTACGGCGTGCACAGAAGGGACATAGAGTTCACTGTAGATAGGCAGGAAAAGTACGTGACGCACGTAATCTTTCACTGTGGCTCAATAGTATTCTATTCGATCATCGAGCCTGAAACTATGTCACCTCCAATGGTGTTCAGCATAAAGGTAAGGGAGGTGGGGAGCCATACAACGCCTCAGTTCTACGGCGGCATTTTCTACTCGTTCCACGAGGGATACCCCGTCTTCATAGCATTCGCTAATCCGGATACACGCGTGGAGCTGGTCATTATATCGAAGAATCCTAGAACCGGTGAGCCTAAACTCCTCCTAATACTGAACAATCTGAGCCGCGGGTTCGAGGCGAACTACGGTAGGTCAACACACGTCAAACTAACCTTCCTTGAAGTGGCTAAGGACTTATATGCTGTGAACATGGAGAGATACTTCAGGTTAAAGAAACAGGGCATAAGGAACATGGAGATAGAGGATCTCCTCTTCAACTCCAAGAGCTATATAGAACAGGCTGAGAGGCGCCTAGCTGAGAGGAAGTACGACTTCTCCATAGCCCTTTCCATTGAAGCGTGGCAGATGAACAGGGCTATCCGTGAGAAGCTATACTATGAGGATTTGAACATAAAGGCCTCAATAATATTCATCTTCATCCTTCTCGTGCCATTCGTCTACCTCTTCGAGAAACTGGTGTTTGCGTCGAAAACTATAGGTCGTCAGATCACTAGGATCGCGGCTATTTCCCTCCTGACATTAACGGTTCTCTACATCCTGCACCCCGCGTTCAGCCTAATGGAAGATATATTCCTACTATTCCTAAGCACCCTAATGGCGGTCCTAATGTTCCCGACCCTCGCGATACTATTTACTGACTTCGTGTACACGCTGGGGATCCTCAAGAGGAAGATAAGAGGTCCTCATTTCATGGGGATAAGCCGTAGCGGGGCAATACTTATGGCCTTTTCCGTGGGCGTAGCTATGATAAGGAGGAGGAAGACTAGGAGCGCGCTGATCTTCGCGGCGCTCGTAACCATAATCCTCGGCTTGATAATATTCTCGTTCCCCGCATCTGCTCTGGGGGTCATAAGGAGGGACACCTACGTTACGCCCTCGTACACTGGATTAATGATAAGGGATCAAGTCTGGCGGCCCATACCAGAAGAGGTCGTGGAACAGATACGGAGAACGCTGTCGACGTTGAACTACTCCTACGTGGTTTCGACTAGAGTTTGGTTCTACCCCCAAGGGAGGCTGGAGATCTTGGGCAAAAATCCGCTATTCAAAGGCTATGTAAGCGCCTTCCTCGGACTGGGAGTCGAGGAGGACCGTGTTACGGGGGTGAGCGGACTTGTATTAAGCGGCAGGTGGTTCAACGAAACCGACTATTACTCCTGTATAGTTGACGAGGAGGCCGTGAAGTACCTAGGTATAAACGTATCCAACATAGTTTCAGGGAGGGAGTTCATTGAAATACGCGGGCTGTTTAAGCTCAAGGTTGTCGGGGTCATCGACGGCAAGTTGTTCAGCTCGAGGCTTGACCTTGACGGCGGGAACTTCACACTAATAGATTTTAAGGGACTTGTCAGGAAGGTTATGGAGAGGAGGGTCAGGCTATTCAGATACCTGCCTACAAGCATAGTTTACAGAGATGCAAACTATGGCTATTTCTTAATAATAGTCCCCGCGAGGCTTGCAAAAGACCTAGGGGGCAGCGTATATAGCGTGGCAATTAGGATAAGGGCTCCCGACAGGTCCCAGATATACAGGAGCATCGACCATGTTGCCAGGACCCTCGCCCTGAGCTTGAATAAAACATATCTGATATACTCAACCCAGCTGACCGAGAAGAAGATAGCGAGCGTCTACAGGTATATTCTATCCACAATATATGTCTTCGAAAGATGGGAGCAGTTGCTAGTGCCGATAATGATAGGCGTGCTCATAATCTTCAACTCGATGCTCTCGAACATCTATGAGAGGTCTAAGGAGATCGGAATCTACAGCGCGCTGGGCCTATCACCATACCACGTTTCAGGGATGTTCTTAATTGAGGCGATAATCCTGTCAGTTATTAGCAGCGTACTTGGATACATTACGGGCATTGCCACAGCGAAGATAGTGAACCTCTTCGACCTCCTACCTGGAATATACCTCAACTACACAGTTGGAGTGCCCATATACTCCACCCTGCTTGCAATCGCGGCCACTCTGCTTGCAGTCTGCTATCCGCTGTGGAAGGTATCGAGGATGGTGACTCCTTCCTTCGAGCGGAAGTGGAAGCCTGATACGAAGCCGGTCGGCGATGAGTGGGTGATCACCCTACCCTTTGTCATCACCACCGAAAGGGAGGCTAAGGCGCTCATGGCGTTTATTAAGGAGTTCCTGGAGCTTCACAAAGTGCAAGAAAAGGCCTTTACGGTGCTTGAACTCTCACTGACAACCGAGGAGGAAGGCTTCATAGTGAAGGCAGAGCTTCAGATGGCGCCCTACGAGTTAGGAATAAGGCAAGAAGC
>QMSC01000168.1 GCA_003649515.1 Thermoprotei archaeon
CTAATAATACTTCAACTAGAGCACGTGATCGTTTACTCAACATATCGCTTCACTGTCTGTTTAGTATGCATTGAGTTCCCCAATGTTTTGAGGGCGAAGTATTTAAGTTTATCTATTCAACCCACAAAGCCTAAGAGATAGTTTTAACTCTTTTCTACTTAGTATGTTCGCTTAAGCGTTATTTCTTTAGGCATGATCTTCTTATAACGAGACATTAGTTTGAAAAATAGTTGATTATTCAATCTAGCATAATGTTTAAAATTCTATATTATCCTTGTTTCTGCACGGGTATCTTTGCTTTAAGAAGTTTCTCGTAATTCTCAGCTACCTTTCTAAAGGCCTCTATAAACTGTTCTATTAGCCCCTTTTCAGGCTCTATGTACGGTGGTATCGTTATAACACGTCTAGCGAGGTCTTCAGTTATTGGGAAATCTCCTTTCTTATAAGGCTTAAAAGGCGGCAATCCCATAAATCCATGCAGTGGATCTAAGGGACCTCTCCCACGACCCCATAAGTCAAACCCTCTTGTAAATATAGTCCTAAGGTGCTCACCTAAGTGTCCTGAAGCCCACCCATGACCTCTTACAGGGACTCCCTCAGCTCTTAAGGCGGCTTTAAACTTTTCAGGTGGAAGACCTCCTAACTCTTCAGGGTGGAGTATTATCTGCCACCCACCATAGAGACCATGCCACTTCGCCTTAGGGTACGAGTGAACTGGTTCAACTCCAGGTATATCCCTTAATCCTCTAAAGAGTTTCTCCCTATTCTCTATGGCCTTTTCCATACGATACGGCAAAGTCTTAAGAGAAACCATGGCTATAGCTAAGGCTATTGGATGTGCTCTATATTTCAAACCTAAGACTTCAGCATCAAGACCCCTATATGCTGGATTAGTGAGTTCCTGAGTTATCCCGTGTCTGTGAAGGTGACAATATATCAACACCCTCTCATAGAGTTCCCTATTGTTCGTGCATATTATACCGCCCTCCCCTCCAGCTACTGGTTTTCCACCAGGGTTCACACCTTGAAGACTAAAACAAGTTATGTCACCCACGTTACCTATCTTCTTACCTCCCCACTCACACCCAGCTGCATGAGCAGCGTCCTCAACTATAGCTATTCCGTACCTCTCTCCTATCTCCATTAAAGAGTCCATGTCACAAACTTTACCGCTCATGTGAACAGGGTTTATAGCCCTAGTACGGTGAGTTATCCTCCTCTCGACGTCCTCAGGGTTCATGAGGAGAGTCTTGGGATCTATCTCACAAAAGACTGGCCTAGCCCCCATGTGAAGAGCTCCAGCATAACTCCCAATATAACCAGCCGCTGGAGTTATGACTTCGTCTCCAGGTCCAACTCCTACAGCGTAATACGCGGCTGCTAAAGCCGTATGACCGTGATCAACTGTCAAACAGTACTCACAACCAACGTACTCCTTAAACTCTTCCTCAAACTCTTTCGGCAATCCTCTACCAGCGCCAGATATCTCACCTTTCTCTAGAAGTTCCCATATGAGCTTTCTCTCTTCCTCAATAGGACGTCTCCACTTTTCCTTAGTACTAACGGTGACAACTGGACTACCACCTAGAATAGCAAGCTTATCGCTCACATTATCACCGACTACTAGGTTGAAGATAAACTATTAATACCTTGTTCTAGAAGGTGACCGTCCTAGATAGAGTGGGTGGTAGTTGAGTTGAGGAGTTCTAGCTTATACCACTAAACACATTACACAAGCACATTTACACCACAACCCTCCACTATACATCTATGCGAAAAGACTTCAACCTTATCTGAGACGGTCTCTATCAAGAGCGAAATTTTAAATAGCCTTTGAGTATTACTCTTTCTATGGTGAGTAATACTTGTTGATAGAAAGATTTAGGTTATCGAGGAAGAGCTATTTAAAGTATAGAAATGGCATTAGTAAGCTTGAAGCCGTACTGCTTATTGCTCTCATTGCAGTTTCACTCTTCGCGTGCTATGCTTGGCTAGTGAAGCGAACTCTAACTTCAACTCAAGCACCACCAAAAACTATTACTATAGTTGATAGCTCAGGGAAGTATGTTACGATTCCATGGCCTTTAAAGAGAATTGTTGCTCTCAGTAGTGATAGTGCTCAGGTTCTCATAGCGTTGGGAGCAAAAGAGACCATTGTAGGCTTAACTAAGTATGCTATAGGAAAGCCTTGGGCTCCTAAGGTTCCAGAAGTTGGCAGTTGTTTCAAGCCTAATATTGAAGCAATAGTAGCGACTAAGCCTAATGCTGTCATAACGTATGTGCGATACCCTAAACCTGAAGCCCTTGAAGAGAAACTTGAGCCTCTAGGTATTAAGGTAGTTCGACTAGATTTTTATAAGATAGAGACTTTCTTTGCTGAAGTAAAGTTGCTAGGCTTACTAGTAAATCGAACTGAGAGAGCCGAAGAACTGGTTAAGTATTGGAAGGGTATTATTGACATGATTAAGGAACGCGTAAAAGGCTTAAAGCCTGAGGAGAGAGTTAGGGTCTACTTTGAAGGTTATCATGACTACCATGCTGCTGGTCCAGGTACTGGTTGGGACGAACTATTAAGGCTTGCTGGAGGTATTAACATATTTGCTGACTCTCCTATTCCATACCCTAAAGTGAGTTTAGAAGCAGTTATCGAGAGGAATCCTGATGTGATAATTAAGGCAATTTCATCAACGAAATTTAAGGCGTATGGTGCAACAGATCCTAAACCTCTCAAGGAGCTGTGGGAGAAAATTGTGACGAGACCTGGTTGGAGTGAAATTAAGGCTGTGAAAAATGGGAAGGTCTATTTAATATGCGCCGACCATCTTCACAGCTCATTTGGACTTGTTGCTGAATTAGCCTATATTGCAAAGTTGCTATATCCTGGACTATTTAAAGATCTAGACCCAATTTCCATTCATAGAAAGTATCTAGAGGACATCCTAGGCGTAAAGTATGTTGGAATCTGGATATATCCGACAGGTTAATATGAAGAAGGTTTTCACTCTTATATTACTAGCTATACTCATTCCACTAGTACTCTCAGTGTCTATTAGCGTAGGAGTTATACACATAAGTCCAATTAACGTTTTACTCATTATCTTTAACCCTACTGTAAATTCAGACCCTATTGCTCAAGCTATTATTTGGAATATTAGACTTCCAAGAGCACTTATGGCATTAATTGCAGGTGCTACGTTAGCTACAGCAGGCTCTGCACTACAAGGAGCCTTGAGGAACCCCTTAGTTAGCCCATTCACGATAGGCGTGAGCTCAGGAGCTTCATTTGGTGCAGCTCTAGCAATAGTGCTAGGTGTTAGTTTTATCGGAATTGGACCTTACATAATAATGGCTAACGCATTCGTCTTCGCCTTTATCGCTTGCTTAATTGCTCTCTGCATAGCTAAGCTTAAAGGAATGACTTCAGAGTCTGTCATATTGGCTGGTATTGCTACGATGTACTCATTTTCTGCATCAATCACACTCTTACAGTATATAGCTCATGAGTGGCAACTAAAAGCTCTAGTTCACTGGATGATGGGTGACTTAGCATTAGCTAATTGGAGGAGGCTTACTTTAGCTCTTCCGTCTCTCATTGTATGTATTCCTTTATTTAAA
>QMSC01000169.1 GCA_003649515.1 Thermoprotei archaeon
AGGTAGGGGGATTCAAGGCGGGTTCAGAATTAGGCTCATAGCGTTAGATCTTGATGGAACGCTATTTGAATCCGATGAAAGTGTTCTACCCGAACTAAAGAGAGCTCTCTCGAAGTTAGTCAATAGAGGTATTAGGATAACTACGGCGTCTGGTAGGCCTCTTGAGGAACAGTTAAATTTCCTAGAATCGAACGGATTAGGCGTAGGATCGGGATATCCACACGCTCTTATAACGAACGAGCAGGAAATATACTTCTTAACAGATAGAGGATACGAACCCTGTAGAGAGCATAACGATAAGTTTCGAAGTGGGTGGGCCAGAATACTTCCGGAAGTCATGAAGTTTCTCAGAGACGAGTGTATGAAGCTTAATAGCATTGGAATAAAAGCTGAGGTCTGGATAGACGAGGAAACTGCTCTGCGGAGATGTCTTGCTGGTCTGCTATTTGAAAACTCCGAAGAGGCTAAAAGGGGAACTGAGTATCTTGAGGAGCGAATACGCTCGCTAGGCATACGAATAAAATGCAGTAGACTTAGGAGACTAGTACAGGTGATCTTACCAGCTGCCGGAAAGGGTGAAACGCTAAGGGCGTTAATTGATTTCTGGCAAATTAGTCCGTCACAGACGCTTTGCATTGGAGATGGAGCGAACGATATATCCATGCTGGACGGCAGATATGGATTTATTCCCGCGACATTGTCCAACGCAGAAGATGATGTAAAAGATGTAGTCAAAAAATGTGGAGGCTATATAGCTTCTAAGGCTCGTGGAAGAGGGGTTTTAGAGGTACTTCACGTGCACGGCTTGATTTAATGTAGGCCCGAGATCATTCAAAAACAAGTAAAATCTCGCTTTCAAGCTTTCCGCTCTTCAAGGAACTTCCTGTATATATTCTCTATTAGCGCTACGTCGTTTATGGAGTCCTCTCCACTTGTCAAGGGCTCTTCACCCTTTTCTATACAGTCTATGAAATGCTGTGCTTCTCTCTCAAAGCTCCAACCCCACTCTGCCCATTGTTCCTTAAATGTCCTTACTTCTTCTCCCTCATAAATCTCGATTTTCGTGGGGACGTTTCTAAGTAGGGGTGGTGGAGGCTTTATCTCGATCCATCCCCTTTCAAAGTAAAATTTAAGCTCCTCATCCCAGAAGTGAGCTCTTATATGTCCTGTTTCAAAGCTCACGTTAAAGTCCTTATATGCTAGGATGGAGTTATGATAATCCTTTTTAAACGTTGAATATAGAACTTCCTCCGGCTCTCTCAGAAACCACCTTAATAAGTTTATGTCGTGACAGTAAACGTTGTTGAACATGTGGAATCTCTTATACTCCTCTAAGGGAAGCCATCTGGGCGGCCTAGGCTTGATGGAAGGACGTTCTTCTTCTGTTTCGATGTAGGACATGGACTCACGAAGTCCGCAAACCCATTCGCCCCCATAGCAGTGTACCCGTACAAAAGTCAGCTCTCCAAGCTCTCGAGTCGATAGGACTTCATCTAAAATCCTTTTAGCCTGCTGGCACCCGGGATCGAATCTCTTCATATAAGCTATCATTAATATGACACCAGCTTTCCTTGCAGCACGATTCATTTCTTCGGCATCTTCGAGGTTCGTAGCCATGGGCTTTTCAACGAACACATGCTTACCAGATTTCAGCAAATCAATTGCTATCGGTGCATGAAGATCATCAGCAACAATTACAACACATGCGTCGATGTCCTTTAAATCTATAAGTTTCTCGTGGGAATTATAGAAGCGGGGTATGTGATACTTTGCTGCTACAGCCCGACCGAGCTTTTCTCTGAGGTCGCATAGCGCGACAACTTCACAGTTCTTAGCTCTCAAGAAGTTAGGTATGTGAACTAACTGACCCATAAACCCGGCTCCAACAACGGCTACACGAACTACCACTACAAATCACCTTTCTTCAGCGTTAAGACACAGCTATTCCAGCTTTTAAAGCAACTTCTTTGAGCGATTCTAATGCTCGTTTAGAGATCTCTACGGGGTCCATTTGCCAGTACTCTTCTCTAAATATCTCGACTGAAAGGAAGCCGGTGTAATTCTTCTCCTTGAAAATTCTAAATATGTCAACTAGGGGTATGACACCCCTACCGCAGAAAAGTCTGTGCTTATCCGTCAGTTGATCTCTGGGAAGGTCTTCGCAGTCATTTATGTGGACGAAAAATAGCTTCTCACCGGGAACGAGCTTGAGGCTCTCTAGATTCCCGTCACCCCTATACCAGTGAAACGTATCTATGAGGAGGCCGACGTGCTCGCTGTCTGTTGCCTGTACTATCTCTATTGCTGGTGGAAGCTCCTCAAACCACTCAAGCGCTATTTTTATTCCATACTCCATGGTAACTTTGCCTAAGTCCCTAAGTCTGGCAACATACCTCTTCTTCGCTTCTTCGAAGCTTTTTCCTCCAAGGCCCTCAGCGCACAGTATGATGTATTCTGTTTCGATGTAATTTCCTACTTCAAGGATTCTTCTTAGATCGAGCACCCTTTTCTTATATTCTTCATCTGTACAGAAAATGAGCCCTCCAAAGGCGCATAAACATGGAGCCACTAGGCCCGTTTCTTCTAAAAGCCTTTTTAAATAACCCTTAGTTTCAGTTTGCAAGAACCTTTTAAGCTTATCAACCCATACTTCAACGGCCTTAAAACCGGCTTCTTTTGCAGAAAGAATGTCTTGTTTGAGGCTATAGGGCATTGTTGTAGCTCCATTAATACAGGATTTCATTTCAGGAACCCCTGTTTTCGATTCTAAAATGGTCACATAGAATTTAAAAGACTTAGCATTGCTCGGAATGCTTCCCTAGGATAAAACCTAAGTAGCATGCCTTTCCCTTAAATGTCTCAGCCCTCGCCTAATATACAGAGCTTTCTCCTCGCGCTTAAGTCCCTTCCACATCAATAACTGTTTGCGTATGTGGTCTATAAACCCCCGATGGCCTGAAATCCAGAGGTGCCGTTTACCTGTTTTCAATTCCGAACGAACTCCGAGGGTTATTCTGCCATCCCTTGAGGGGGCTGAGATAACTTTCACTAGCTCAGAAATAGCTGCGTCATAGGGTGGTAGGCGAACTACTAGGCTTAAAACGGCCGTGCATTTCTCTTTTTCTCTCCTTACCTCCATGATGGGCCTAGAATCCACCTTAAAGTCCTTAGTTACAACGTTTTCGAAGTACTCCGATAGGTACTCTAAGAATCCTAAGCTTTCCTCCAAACTTGTTGATGTGAAAGGTAGCGCTATGTACCATTCATTACCCCTAGGCTTAGTGGGAATTTTCCACCTTCTCCTAAGTGAAGGTGTAACTTGCTTGAATGTCTCCAGTGATGGGTAAATACTCGCCAACCCCGAGACTACTATCGAGAAAACTAATACCATGGGCAGATATGGTGAAGCTATGTCTATTGGCAAGCTCAAACCCATCAATTGCACGGTAAAGCTTATAGTGCATGCAACAATGTAGCCGAGAATCGAGCCTATTAGCGAGTAGGCTAGGCCTTCACTGAAGGTCATTATAACGGCGTGCGTAGGAGCTAGACCTAACGACGCATAGATGCCTATTTCCTTCCTTTTCTCATAAAGTGAGCCGATCATAGTGTTCG
>QMSC01000170.1 GCA_003649515.1 Thermoprotei archaeon
TACGCCTAAGTCTACTCCTCAGTTTCACCGTGGTGTACACTATGCTTGTCTATGCAGGCCTAATATATGGCCTAGATATGAGTCTCCGACAGGCTTTAAGGTGCTCCTCCAGACGCTATTGCGGAGAGAGGGGCATAGCCGTCATGCGATAGTCGGGTACTTCGAGGTTATGGGCTCTGAGGAGGGTAGAGCGGGAGAGAGAACGGATTGTAAGCTGTGTCCACGTGTCTCTGGATGTGGGCGCTTCTCGGCGTGTAGGGCGCCGAGGTACTTGAAGGTTAGCTTCGAAAGCGTTGTGGTATTTAGAGATCCCTACCTCCTAGAGCCAGCTGATATTGGAGGGATACTCGATAGAGAAAGCTTGACTCCTCAGGGTCCTCCGCTAAGCTCTATTAGTAGGGAGAGATTCTATCAGGATTATGATGGAGTAGCTTATGTGTGGCAAAGGTGGATAAGTTACCGTGTGCTTCGTGATAGGCAGAGTATTTTAGAAGAGTTAGTGGAGAAGGCGCTAAGTCGCACAGAAGTGCTAGAGATTCGGATAAGGGAGTGGCCACGCATCATAGGGGAGGTTGTGAGGGAGGTTCGTAGGCTCATGCCTGGACGGAAGCCTAAGGGAGAGATACTGAAGCGCTTTAAAGTAGTGTTAAGGTTCGCTGGGCTCACGCAGTACATTAATATTCTTGTCCCGCACGATTGCTACAGTAGTTGACGGTTCGCTATAACGGCTCTTACGTCCTACTCGCACAGTGCATATGGTCTCAGCAGCACTTCAAGCCTGTATCGTAAACCATGTGAAAGGGGTCTATCCAAAGCCTTCAGACTTGAACTATACCAGAACGCTGTAGATGTATCCTTTACCTATCCCTAAGCCGAAAACCCTTCTAACACTTTCCACAACTTCAGGTGTAAAGCTCGTCTCAGCTATCCTATAGGTCAGCTTTAAGGATAAAGGGCTCACCTGATAGGATATAGCCTACCATAAATCCCTCACCAACCTTCTCCCTAGCCTCATCATACACTTTTCCAAAATCTTTACCGTAAGCCACGACCTTACCATCTTTAACAGCTACGTACATGTTTGGGTAAGCCTTCTGAAGCTCAGAGTAATGAGCATTAAGCTATTCGAAATCCTTAATGACCCCAATGAATAAACATTCCAAATATAGCTTCACTAAACCATTTCATTCTTTTCACATTCTTTTCTCATGAAATTTATATCATTGATAAGATATTTACGATTTTTTATGGTAATGGTAAATTAGCTTCTTCACTAGCCTTTAATATTATATCTTTTCTTAAATTATAATACTTTGGCAAGATTTTATTTAATTGAATAATTATTTCTTCAATTTCTCTAGCGATAGTTAATATTCTTTCAAAATTATTTCTAACAAAATCGTTTATAATGTTTCGAAATAACTCAAATTTATTTTCATTTAACAATGATCTCAATTTAAGACGTAATAATTTAACCTTGCTAATTTCAATTTCTTCAATATAATCCCATATTGATCTTACTATTGGAGCTAATGGCTTATAATTTAAATCTACTAATCTTTGAATTTTTTCGAATAACCACCATATTGATTTTTCATCATAGACATTAGAGCCAAAATTTAAACCTTCAGGTATGTAAGTTCCTCCGAGGAAGAGAGGGAAGTATACACTAGTACAAGGTGAAGAGAGTAATGCCCAGCACGTAGTCTTTAATAATACATTTTCTTCATCAAATAATTCAACTATCATGCTAGCAGCAGTCTCTCCTCTCTCCCTATGAACACATATAGTATTGAAGAATTGTTCATTACGACTCCATCTAGGTTCAATTAATGTATTAACTCCATGATCTCTCATAATTTTCATTACATATTTTAAATCAATGCTTCCTTTCTTCTCTTCAAGAAGGTTTCTAGTTCTCTTTAATCTAATTTGTGCTTTTTTCATATATTCTACGTTAAAATCAGCATATATTTTTGCAAAGTTAAATTCTTCTTCAGAATTACACCATTTCATATCTAAAGCATGCTTTATTAATTCTGGATGAGCTTCATCCCATTCACATTCAATAGTATAGGTATTAGATATTGAATAAACATCCTTAACTTTCTTAGCAACCCAATATTTTCCAGCAGTTTCTAAAACCCATGCCTCTTTAGTATCGGCTATAATGAAAGAATTATGATATAGTGACTGAGGATATTTTTGAATTAAGTTAATTATGATGCGCATAGCATCATATGCTGATGGGGATCTTTCCAATGCGATTCTAATCATATCCATTCCTGTTAATCCTTTACCTCTTTCCATGATAATTTCCTTAGAACGTACTGCAACATTGCCAATAGTTACTCCACATTCATTTACTCCCATTTCAGCACCCCATAACCAATAAGGACAAAATAAAAGAACTTCATAAGTTTCAGAAACTTGTAGAATTTCAATAAATGTACATTTAATTAATTTCTCTTTATGTATCAAATGAGGGAAATATCGGATTTGCTGACATTCATTCATGTCTCTATCACTATTTTTAGCAAATATTATGGAATTATCTCTTGTAGAATTTCTTAATGCCACAAGAACGTCACAGTACATTATTTCACCTTAATAGTTTAGATTTCTAAATTAATATTTTTAACAATAAGGTCACATAGGTCATATGATTTAATTTATTAAACTCTTTCTTTTAGTAAAATAATTCCTTTATTAACTAATGAGTTTTAATGCTTCTTGATATTCATTAAGAATTTTACGATAAGTATTCCTAATGTGTTCTGGCAAATCCTCATTAAGATATTCTCTAATGAGTTTAGCATAAGTCCTAATGAATTTCTTCCATTTAAAATCCATTGCTATTGGCAATTGAATTCTTAAAGAAATGGCATGAGCTAATTCAACTTCATTAGAATACTTGATAAATATGTCATGTGTTAATGGTATTTTCATCTTTTTAATTTCACATAATTCTATTATCTCGTGAAGCAATAAGGCATCTAGCTCGACATCGGGTATAATGTTAGGATAAAAAGTCGGAGCACTAAACCATATCTCTATATCATTAATCGTTAACTTACAACTATAACCGTATTTTTCAAGTAGATTAAGTAGATGTTTAAGCCTAATGATACATAATTTCTTAATTTCTTTCCAATTCAACTTCATTTTAATTTCATCCCAATGGAGCTTCTACGTCGTAAAAAGAGTGAATCCAATAGCCTTTGCCGCCTGCTATATGTCTAACAAGTATATATTTTTTCTTTAATAGATTCCATGTCCAATACCTAGTATAAGCGTACACATGGTATACTCTTGCAATACCACACATTGACCCAACTAGATTCCATCCACTTTTAAGCCTTAAAGTTAATTTATATACTGGTATGCCTTCTATCGTGACTGCGCAATAATCTAGAAACCTCATACTTTCATCTAAGGAACTCAGAGATCTTTTAGGCTCCTCGGTTCTCGAAGCTATAGCTTGGATATCCTTCTTCCATAGGAGTAAACCTAATCCCTTGAAATGCTCAGACCCCGAGTGGAGAGAGTACCTTAAGAGCAAGTATGGAAATGTGGTGATTAAATTAGCTGCTATTTTGAGA
>QMSC01000171.1 GCA_003649515.1 Thermoprotei archaeon
CGGTTTTAAGATAGGATCATGGGAACTAGAAATAATGGTATGTGAAGGAGTCGATAGAACGTATACATGAATTGTACTGAAGAAACCCTACCCTCAAGTAAAGGAATAGAAATGAAAATGATTCTTTTACTCCTAAGAGATTCTCCCTAATCGCACTATCAAGAGAGACATTAAGGTCTCGCTATAACAGTCCAGGTTAATGGGTCTTCTTGACCAACCCTCCACGCAGCTATTTTGTTCACTCCTTTTCGTAAAGCCAGCTTTATTCGAAGCTCTGTACTCTTAGCTATATTGAACCATACTTCGTGCCTAACTCCACTAACAACGTAGCTGAACGTGGCCTCACCGCTTTCCCAGTCGAACCTAACCTTTGCCCCGTAAAGCTCAGCAAGCCTTATGGCCTGACTATATGTGACCCCTTTACCCCTCCCGCCTACAGGCCAGTCATAGCCATAAAACGGGATTCCAGCGACTATCTTCTCTCTAGGCACTTTGCTCAACGCGTAATCGAGAACTCTTTCAAACCACTCTAACGGCGATATAGGACCCGGACTTCCCCCAGAATAATGGTAATCGTATATCATTATTATGAAAAGGTCGCAGTACTTGGCCAACCCGCCGTAGTCATAAGCTCCCGACCATCCCGTATAAGTTTCAGAAGTCTTAGCTGCCACGTCAATGGAAACTATTTTACCGTACTGCTTGAAGGTCTCATAGAACTCTCTCATAAACTCCGTTAAATACGCCCTATCCTCTGGAGGTATGTTCTCAAAATCTATGTTTATTCCGTCGTACTCTCGCTTTAGAACTATTTCGATCAGCTGTTTCACAACCTTACGCCTTAAGTCGGGCGTGGAAAGTATTCTGTGGACTGTCTTCCTATCGAAGGCTCTGTTCGCTACTAAGGGCAGTATCTTAACTCCCCACTCCCTCGACTTGCGGACGAATTCCTCATTGTAGTGAACCTCTATAACGTTGCCATTCCAGTCAACTTCGTACCACGTTGGGGAAACCCACGTGAACTTGTCGTGATGCTTGTAGTAGGTGGAGGTACTCGTCGGCGAGTAGTGTACGACCCAGCCTAAAAAGTAGACCTTAAACTTCTCGAGTTTCGAGTTAGCTCGCTCTATCTCGGAGAAGTCAGCTGTCCCGCTACTTGTGTGCTGCGACATGTAGATTATGGCTAAAGCACATAATACAACAACGAGCACCATCGACATTACCACAAGTAATTTGGAAGTTTCCATCTCTCTCAACAATTAGAACCCTAAGAGCCTTATATGCACTAGGCTCCCTAAAGGATATTCTTTGGGAAAACTAGTTAAAGAACAGGATATCGTTAACCGCGAACTCGAAGTTCCATAAGGGCCAATATATCCTCGAGAACAGCTTCCGCTGTAGCTCTTCCGCCCCCACCTAAGCCCTCCAGGTATATTTCATTTTCCGGTGTTCTGATAATGACGCCGTTCCTGAACCCCCTTACGCGTGCTAGGGCGCTACTCCTATCCACTGGCGCCGGCTTCACGCGCGCCACTATTCCTTCGCTTAGGTTCAGCTCTGCAAGGTACTTGATCACCCTCCCTTTTTCGGCTTCATTCAACACTTCCTCGAGACTCACCGTTCTCAAGCTTACACGCTCCACACTACTCAGCTTTAGCTTCCTTCCTAAAGTCACTACGATTACCGTTAGCTTGGCAGCTACATCCCACCCATCAACGTCGAGACTTGGATCCGCTTCAGCAACTCCCTCCTTAATGGCTTTATCGAGAGCTTCCTTGAAGCTTATCCTTTCTTCCAGCATGGACGTCAATATAAAGTTCGTAGTAGCGTTCAGAATTCCCCTAACCTCCCTCACACTATGCCTTATTGACGCTAAGGTCGGTATAAGCGGAGTACCTCCCATAACTGTAGCCCTATAAAGGATTTTCAAGCTCCTTTTCGCAAACTCCTCGATTAAATCTAGGCCCCTAAGGGCTATTGGCGCCTTATTCGCTGTAACTACGTCTATTCCTCTGCTAAGAGCTAGCTCTAAGTGCGTTATTCCAGGCTCTCCACTCCTGTAGTTACTGGGCGTTAACTCAACTATAATATCGGCCTCCACGAGATCAAGCACACCCTTGAGATTAAGGCCTGGATAACCCCACCGATCTATTGAGGATACAGCCCCCCTTGGGCGTTCGATAAGCAGTCGGATAACGCTCTCAGAAAGCCCTTCTTTACTAACCACAGCCCCCTTGGAGTCTATTACTGAAACTATCTTTAAGCGATCTAAGTATCCCCTTTCAAGGATTATCCTCACAAGACTGCGTCCCACACTACCGAATCCAACTACGACCAATTTCGCGGCCATGAGGAAAGCCCCTTAAATAATGCCCTTAGCCTTCATTAACTCAGCTATTAAGACGGCTGCGCCAGCCGCTCCTCTTATAGTATTGCTCCCTAGAACGAGGTACTTTAACCCATTTTCAGTAGCTTCATCCCACCTGATCCTCCCTACAGTGACAGCCATACCCCTATATGCCATCCTATCTAGCCTAGGCTGAGGCCTGTCAACCTCGCTCCTGACTATTATTGGCTTATCAGGCGCTGTGGGGAGCTTCAGCTTTTGCGGCAATCCTTCAAACGTTTCAAGCACCTTAATAACTTCGCTTAAATCTGAGGGCTTCTCCTCAAGTTCTACGAAAACGGCCTCTAAGTGACCCTCGAGAACCGGGACTCTACAGCATGTCGCCGAAACGCCTATGTCCAGCCATTTAACCCTCTCCCCCTTCAAGGATCCCAGAATTTTCCTAGTCTCATCTCGAACCTTATCCTCCTCGTTCTTGATGAATGGTATAATGTTGTCCATGATATCCATTGAGTACACGCCTCTGTAACCGGCTCCACTTAAGGCTTGCATTGTAGCCACTCGTACGCGCTTTAGCCCAAACTCGTCTAGCAGGGGTTTTAGGGAGAGAGTAAGTATAGCGGTCGTACAGTTGGGGTTCTTGACTATCACTCCCTTCCATCCTCTCGTTCTCCTCTGGACTTCAAGGAGCTTGAGATGCTCAGGATTGATCTCGGGATTTACTAGGGGAATATCGTCCTCAAGCCTCATGGGGCTTGCATTAGAGACTACAGTTAAGCCCATTTTCGCTAGCTTCTCTTCGAATCCTCCAGCTATTTGCGATGGAAGAGCAGAAAATACGATATCTAACCCCTTAAATTTCTCGGGAGAGAGCTTGCAAAGTCTCATATCGGCGACTGAGCTAGGTAGGGGCGTGCTCCAAATCCACCTAGTGGCTTCTGAATACTTCATCCCAGCCTTCTCTGCTGACGCTGATATGACCTCTAGCTGGAACCATGGGTGGTCGTGAAGCAACTGGATAAAGCGTTGCCCCACAAGTCCCGTAGCTCCTAGAACTCCCACCTTTAGCCTATCAGCCATTTCGCACCTCCCTCATCAAGCTCAATATAAAGGAGTGTATTTTGAGGCAGGCGTCAAGGGAGCTCTCAAAATCACCCAACTCTACGAGAATATAATCGCGGCCTGCAATGCAACGCGAAGAGTTGGACAGCTTAGTCGCGTAGTCAAGGTATTTAGGAGCTCCATAGCCTAC
>QMSC01000172.1 GCA_003649515.1 Thermoprotei archaeon
CATCCTCCCCGAATATCCTGACGAAGAACCAGTCGTCCGCCACAACCCTGACCCCACCGCTCCTCAGCAGGCCGTATGTGTGGGTCGTCTTACCCGTCCCCGGAGGGGCTATCAGGCAGACACCCCTACCGCACACGTCCAGGCATGCCCCGTGGACCGAGTATATGTCGTGGGCATCCTCCATTATGTCCCCGGCGACGCTCAGGGCTATCGACTTAACCCAGCCGTAATAGTCCACGTTCAGCAGGAAGGCAGTCTTCGTGACGGGCTCGTAGAGAACCCTCATCCGGAGCTCCGGGTCCCTGACCACGACCAGCCTACCGTGGGACCTGACGCTCTGACTCATCGGGTAGAAGCTCTCCTCCCAACGCTCCTTGGCATACCTCTGGTCCGTCAAGAGCTTTATGCAGCATCCGTATATATCGGCCCTAACCTCGTACAGAATCCTGTCAGCGTACCTGTCCATCAGCCTGTCCCGCTCATCCAACGAGATTAGCTCAACGCTGTACCTCGACAAGCCCGATCAGTCATTTAGCGGACCACGACCATAAAAGGTCTGGGGGAATCCGCCGAAGCGTAATGCGGGGAAGATATTCAGTCGGGAGACGAAGTTTTTCTCTAGAGGTACGGTGAACGGGAGTAATGTGAGCAGGGTGCTTGAGAAGTTCGTTAGGCTCAGGACGCATGGGAACGTCGATAGAAAGTTAGTAAAAAGACTCCTCGACGTGATCGTCGAGTGTTACGAGAGGTTGGGGCCTCCCCTCACCCACCCCGTGGAGCTGAACGTTTACGAGCGTTCAGAGGGTCCAGGATTCTTTGCATCCCACGACGCATTGCACGGGAAGCCTAGGATAAAAATCTACCTAGATAGGGTTTCAGCCCTGCCTTGGAAAGTGGTTATCGGTGGTGTTAGGAGGCAGGCGGCCCACTCCATTCTTCACGGATCAATCGAATATTACAGGGTTAGTTTTCCTGTTGAGCTAAGGCGCGCTATGGAGAACTACGGCCTGCCAGAAAGATTCGCTGTGCAGATCTTATACGGGGCTTCTATGGCGGTTAAAGAGTATAACGTAACGAGGCTTCTGGTAGACGGTGGATTCGTCGACGACCAGCTAGCCTACTCCAAGTACATGCTTGAACCTACGGCTGAGGAGCTCCGGGCATGGCAGATCGCAAAATCCAACCCCCTCGCCAGGATAATCTATCTGGTCATGACTATCCGGGACATCTTCTGCGCCGTACCCCTGCTTGAGGACTCAAAATTGAGAGGGGAGATCGAGAGATGCTTCGAGAAAAGGATTAAACATCTCTCAGCAAACTACGAATCCACAGTAAGGGGAATAGTGAATGAAGTTGTTCAAAGGTTTACGGAAGACGTTTTCCAAAATATCGACATACTGACAAACGCCATAGTCAAATACATAATTAAGAAAGAGCTGACATCACAATAAACGCAGTTAGATTACGTCGCATCGAACGAGGCATCCGGGGGAGAGTAGACGGCTGGTAAGGTCAAGCCGTTTGGGTGAGGGGAAGTAGCGGCCAAAAGTGCGTAGGGTTTGTCCGTTGGTGCGGAGGGTGGGATTCGAACCCACGAACCCCTACGGGACAGGCGCCTCAGGCCTGCGCCTTTGACCGCTCGGCCACCTCCGCACATAGA
Organism: Thermoprotei archaeon; assembly: GCA_003649515.1. Taxonomy (GTDB): domain Archaea; phylum Thermoproteota; class Thermoprotei; order Thermofilales; family B20-G17; genus B14-G17. The sequence continues at coordinate 1,661 of QMSC01000172.1, forward strand.
CAGGATGTACCAATAAACTTGGAACGGCGACACCTAAATAAATGTTAACACTCGTCGACAAATGTCCTCAGCGGGTCTCCTGTTTGCGTATGTTGCTTCCAGACTACGCCTTATATGAACAACATTATTGTGTCTACCTTAGAAAAAAGAGATGGGTAAGAATTTTAAAGAAGTGGAGAACCTGGTAGGGGTTCCAGCTCTCCAAGGAATATTCTCAGTTCTTTTATTGGAGGTTCATAAGTAAATCTGAAGCCTACCATCTCATCGCGTCTTTTGTAGAGTTCCTTGAGTCCTACAATCGCTAAGTCAAGATGCCTATACGTATAGAGTCTTCTGGGTATTGCCATTCTCATGAAGTCGAACTTTGCCCTCTCACCTGCGTGCAATGTACCCATTTCGCATGCTCTCACGCCGGATTCAACGTAAAGTGCACACGTTAAAGCGTAGCCCGGGAACTGCTCTCTTGGAATGTGTGGATAAAACAGCCTAGCGTCTACGTAGCACCCAACCCCACCTGGAGGCTTGACGCTTGGAACGCCCGCTTTATCTAGCATTTCTACCATATATCGTATTTGAGCCATATGATGCCCGATAAGTTCTTCGTTCAGATATTCGTATAGACCTATTGCAATGGCCTCCAAATCCCTACCTGGTATGCCTCCATAGGTAGTGTGCCCTTCATACGCCACAACAAGCGGTGCAGCTTTCTGGTAAAGATCACGGTCGCGGCAACAGAAGACTGCGCCAATATTCGTCATCGCATGTTTTCTTACCGACCCAGCTGCCGCGTCGAAGTACGACATCATTTCTCTAAGTACTTCTTTGAGTGGCATGTCTTTATATCCTGGCTCCCTTTGTTTTATAAGGTAAGCATTTTCCACGGCCAATGTCAAATCACAGACAAATGGTATTTTATACGCCGATAGTAGCTCTTTTGTCTTCCTGATGTTCTCCATTGATACTGGTTGCCCTCCTCCCTGGTTATTTACAGCGACGAGGTAGAAGAAGGATATTTTTTCGGGACCTTTTTCTTCGATAAACTCCTCAAGCTTCTTAAGGTCCGTATTTCCCTTGAAGGGGTAATCGCTCTGTGTATCAAGAGCCTCCTCGGTTAGAAAGTCAACAGGGTAGGCTCCTAGTAGTTCGGCATGTGTACGTCCTGTGTCAAAGTGCAGATTTGAAGGTATGTAAGTTCCAGGCTTAGCTAAAAGCCTGAAGAGTATGTGTTCTGAGGCTCTGCCTACATGTGCGGGCAACGCGTACTCAAAGCCGAATACATCCTTAACCGCTTTTTCGAAATGGAAAAAGTTCTCCCTGGAGGCGTAGGCCTCGTCGCCACGCATCATCCCAGCCCACTGCTCCGTGCTCATTGTACCTGTTCCACTGTCTGAAAGTAAATCGACGTATATGTATCTTGAAGGTATGTTAAAGATCTGGTATTTCGCATCCTTCAGTATCTTTTTCCTTTCCTCCTTTGTAGTCTTTTTAATGGGTTGTGCCACTTTGATTCGGTAGGGTGGTGGGGGATAGCGCTCAAGTCCAGACCAATCTAACCAATCTGACATTTTTTTATCACCGACATTTTTTTCAGCTTAGTCTATATAACTTTTTTGGTAGGTCTTCCTCCATCAGCTTCATCTGGAGGCGTTCAGGGGGAACGGAGGCCCCCCAACATCTTAAGGGGCTCCACATAAACCTTACTCCTCAAACCCTGAAAGTCCTCGACGTTTTCAGGCTGCTCTGTTTTTATACTTCGTGGTCGTTAGTATGGGGGAAAGGGGCATGATTAAGGCTCCTCCTGAGTGGGGTATAGAGCCGGCTCCGGACAGGCTTAGGATACTCGGGGGCTTAGACCTTTTCGTCCTCTGGTTCAGCTTGGGGGTGGGCCTCCTCGTCTACGCGGCTGGTGCGGAGCTCCTAGAGCTCGGCCTCAG
>QMSC01000173.1 GCA_003649515.1 Thermoprotei archaeon
AGCTCTGTAAAACCTCGCTTAACAATGCTCTTAAGAAAGTTCATAAGCTGGTGGCACTGCTTTTCTTCCTCTGTCTCTTCTCTAGCCTCTTTTAGAAAAACCTTCCTAGCAAAATCCTGATCTTTAATAAGCTCTTCTGTATTATTATATTTTTTAACTTCCCTTGGATAATTTTTAACAGCAAGGTACATAAAGTGCAGAATTTTACCCATAAATATTGCAAGTCTCAGTTTGCTTCTGATTTTCTTTTCGTAAAAGCTAAGATCTATACTTTGAGGATGTGACATAGTTCCACAGCTCATCAAATAATTTTGAGAGAATCCCAACTATTTCCTGGTTAAGTATCAGAAATCCTAGATCAAAATTCACAAAATAATGATATTTAGAGAAGTTGAAACTACCTACTAAGGCTACCTCATCATCTGCAATCACTATTTTTGTATGCACACCACATATCTTCCTTACTCTATCCTCATATCTTATAGTTTTCGTAGCATCAGCTACTTGAAACCTGTTCTTGCTGACAACCTCTATTAAATATAAAAGATCCTTACTTTTGTCAAGCTCTGTTATTATTCGAACTCTTAGCTGAGGATTTTTAGCAACTTTACTTATTACGGGAAACATGCCGTAAGCATCAATCACTGGACATACTATCTTAATTTCCTGCTTGGCGAGCTCTATTACGCTTGTATATGCGTCCAAAAAATCAAGCGCTCTGTACCTGTTGAGCAGTCGTGCTCTTACCGTATGCATGCTTAAAGGGATTGAAAAAACTAGCCTGATGCCTTTTCTAAGCAAAATTTCAGGTGAAGGAGCTTCTTCAGCTTCTCTAACTAAAATCCAGGAAACAGTATCGAACGGTCTCGTAGGATCATACTCTTCAGTATATTTTCTTTCGACAATACCTTCTTTGGAGAGCTCAAAGAGTGCAATTGAGAGCTGAGAAAGGGACACATTTAATTTTCGGCGCAGTTCCTCCGAAGTCAGCTCTTTTTTCTCCGCTCTAAGAACCTCGATTATTCTACTCTTAATTCTGTCAAGATCTTCTAGGGTCGTGCACATCACCAGCCTAGAGCTCTTAGTACTCTTCTATCAAGTCTCCAATTCAGCATATAACAGGAGTCTGTATAGAGGCATGCTTTGCAGGCGCGTGTGCATGCCAATGGGCAGTTGACAGATTCTCTAATTCTTATCTCATAATTCGGATCAAGTGTACGGGCGCCGATATCCACAACCCCCTCTATCCCTCCCAGGCCCCCCATGGCATTATCGTATATTGCAAATTCCAACCCATGTGTATTTAATGCTTCTCCAAAATCTCTTCCTTCTAAGCCTGTAATTTGTGGCAAGCTGACTAAAAATGCATGGCTCAGTGTGTGAACCGCTACCCACTCGCTACCTCTGGACAAGCTGAGAGATTGAAGCGCCCTTCTAACGAGATTTTTATCTGCTCTAACAACAATGCCCTGGGTTCTTATGTATCTCACACATATTCTTACGGACTCTGCCCCCACTAACACGGGTGTCAACATATCCATCACAGTAACTCTCGCACGCGTTGCAGTCCTGTAATGCCCCGCCTTATATGCAACTGTAGCCTGAAGAACCTCTAGATTCCTGCAGAATAAGATCTCCTCAATACCTTTCAGAGAACCCATCGTAGGTGACACTGGAATGCATCTATCTCTGTTGTATGCAAATGCTATTATAGATATAGGCTTAGTGATGCCCTCGCTAGGCATCATCGAAAGCCAATATATGAACCTATCCCTCCTTACAGAGGCCAAGGGCCTATGCTTTTGGCCTCCGTAGTTGAATTCGAGAGTTGCAATAGGCCTTGCCCTATCGCTTATTTTTACAGTCTGAGGGCATGTATGCCTGTATTCCTCAATCGATAAAGCTATTTTAATACGAGTCTTCGTTGTCAAGCGGCGCCTACTTGCAGGTAAGTTTCTGGCAACTATGCTCCAAACTGGTGCAGGCACCAGAGCTCTACCACATTTGTCACACCTAGGTCTTCTTAGAAGGTGCGGATTGACAGTTAAATTGTATACTGCGCCGCATTCGGAGCATCTAGCAAAGCGCAAATCCGCGAGAGAGCTCTGTAATGCCAGCGTGATGTGAATAGGAACCATTAGCTGAACTGTAAGACCAGAATTTCTGCCTCTTAAAGCCTCTGCTATCCTTTGTGCATCTCCATAGGGAAGCAGACCCTGTGCTCCAGCTCTTTCGATCTCATCAGCAAGCCTTAGTATGAGGCTTCGTGAAGGTTGAGCTAAAGCCGACATCTCTATCCCTCCTCAAATGCTGTTTGAGGATATGTTCCAAGACTTCGACCTGACACTTCTATAATTACAAAGTAGTTCCCGCGATAGCTAATAATTTGACCAGGTAAAGCATGTCTAAAAGTATATAGCATGTCGCGAGTTCTACTTCCGATCTCAGGGTCAGGTATAGGTACAAAGTTATATTCAGCTTCAGCCTCTAATGATCTCAATTTATGTAACTGCTGTAGTAGTTCTTTATGTTCTTCAATAGCTCTCTTTAAAGTCAGACGAGTATTTAATTTTTGCTGAATGGAGTCTAGAAGTTTATAAGCCGCCTGGAGCGCTATTTTGAAGTGCTTTGGAGGGACTCTTAGAGCGTATTGAAGGTGTTTCTGAAGTTTACTTTTTATATCTTTTAAAAAGCCGGTAATTTCTCTTTGTCTTTGGGTGATAGAAGAGTTCAGAATTCTTTGAGCACCATGCGAAATTGATATGATGTCTAGCACAGCTCTCTGTCCTGCTCTTTTAAGAGCTTCCGGGTTTTCTCTCTCTATTCTATATGCTTCGCTCTGCATATGCAGATCTCTAAGAGAGCCATCGCATAAAAGCTTCCAGTTTTTGTAATAGAAGTAGTCTATTGGCTTATCTGGCATGAAAACGTTGAAAATTATACTGTGCTGTCTTCTACCTATTCTGCCTATTCTCTGCGTGTAGTCAGAGATGTAGAAGGGCATGCCGTAAATTATGCCTGCATCTACTCTATCAAAGTCTACTCCAACCTCAAGTCCCTTTGTTGCCACTATAGCATCCAGCTCTCCTCTGCTAAAGCTGTCCTCTACTTTTACCTTATAATGCTTGAAGTCTGTCGTATGTCCATCTGCTCTTACAGGGGGGGCAAAGCTCTCTATATAATTAAGCAGGTCATTAGCTTCAGATATCCTGTTGACAAATACTAAAGTTGCAGGTACTGGAGGGTCTCTGCTCAAGAAAAGTGCCTGCTTAATCTGATTAAGCTTGAAATTGTAATTTTTTCTATAAAAGCTTTTCAATGCTGAGGCATCAGAATACAGAGCTTCTACAATTCTTGCTACTGTGGCTTCAGGGGAATAGAGTTTGGGCATTAAAAAGACGTGAAATCTATTCGTAGGCTCAGCTCCTTTCTTTCTCTCAGCCGAAAGCACAGTAATATCCTCTTTTTGTGAAGCTGTAAGCTCTTGAGCCCTCCTAAGAGGATTATTTAAAGTTGCACTTGAAACGAAATATAGAGGTCTCCAATCCTTAGGCAAATTATGAAGATACCTTA
>QMSC01000174.1 GCA_003649515.1 Thermoprotei archaeon
GTTTCTAGACGGAGGATCATCAGCATTGTCGAAAAAATTCCTGTTAAGGAGGGATTAGCGGAGCTTATAAGTTTTCTTAAAAAGAGAAAGCTTAAGGTTTTCGCAATAAGTGCAGGTTTAGATCTCGTAGAAATGCCGCTGAGGAGGCATGCATCATTTGACGAGTTCGTTGCAAATAGGCTTCTTTTCGATAACGATGTCGTCAGTGGAGAAGTGGAGGTCTATGTGACCGTAGAGAACAAGGGAGAAGTACTAGGAGAGCTATGTGCAAGACACGGGATAGATCTCTGTGAAACAATAGCTGTGGGAGATAGCGAGGTTGATATTTCAATGTTTGAAGTCGCAGGCCTCAGCATAGCCTTCAACCCTAAGGATCTTAGGATTGCAATGCACGCGGATGTAGCAGTATACGGAGATCTCCTCAAGATGCTTAGGTTATTTAAAAAAATTCTCTAGGATGGGGGTTAAGGGATCCTTATACGCGTTTCTTCTTTAATGGTACTTAGTACTAACATTACGTCCATGGACGTTATTCCAGGTATCCTTTCTATGACCTTTAAGGTATCGAGGAGTTCGCTTGAATCTTTAGCTCTAACCTTCGCCACTATATTATACCTTCCCGCCGTCACGTAGACTTCGTACACGTTCTCTACCTTACTTAGCCTTTCAAGTATTTTCGTCGATTCCGAAGGCTTTATGTTGAGTCCCGTGAGAGCCATATAGTTAATGCCAACTTTCTTAGGGTTTACAATTGCTTGAAAGCCCAGGATGACCCCAGATTTTAGGAGTCTCTTAATCCTTAGATGCACCGTAGCTTCGCTTATTCCTATTTCGTCTGAAATTTTCGCATAAGGGGTTTTCGCGTCTTGTTGAAGTATCTTTAAAAGCTTCTTATCTATTTCATCTAATTCCTCAGCCGGGGGAGAACTCAAGAGAAATCACCCTCAACCACATCCTTTCAGAGAGCATCCGGAACATCATTGTTTTCCTCAGCTTGGCTTGCTGATCGATCGTTCATCACAGCTAATTAAACCAAGGAAGTATATCTAAGCTTTTCGCAAGAAAAACTTAGTAGTGCATCACTTGAAATATAAAATGATTTTAGAGGGTTAAGAATGGTGTCTTCCGTAACGCGTAGTTCCTCTCCGCTAAGTAGAGTCCAGTGGTTATGCTTCCATATTTTTGACCCTGCTCTCGTGAACGCTGGTCTTCTGCCTATGTCTCGATCTAGAAACGCGAGGGCACTTAGTGAATCGATGTTAAAGCCACTGATCGAGAGTAAGGATTACATTATTGGCCTAGAACCTAGAACTCTTTTAAGAATTCGTGAAGAAAATCCCATTCTTGTAGCAAAGCTCCTCGAAAAAATTCTAAAGCGCGAAATAGATGCATACGTAGCCTTCTATTCAAACGCTTTTCTCCCTCAAATGCTATCTGACAATAGGGTTTTCGCGGAGATAAACGCCTATTGGAGCCTGAGTTTCTTTTACAATAAACTCTTGAACCGTAAACGTCACGATGAGTACCTCGCCCTTTTCTTCTCTGAAGGAGTTTATGGTGGAGAATTATTGGAGCTTATTGACAACATCTGCCGCGAAGTTTTAGGGAGGACATGTAAGATGGCAATTATAACATGTAATAAAAGTAAAAGAATTTCCAAGAACATCCCCGAGTTAGCGGACCTTGCACCCTTCCTCTTCTTCGTAAAGTTAAGGGCCTATGAGGTGCTTCGTAACCAAGGGGAGCTAGTAAGCCTAAGGGAGGAGGACTTCAGAGAGGGTGAGGGTCTTTTACTAGATATGGGAAAGTTATGCGCTGCCGTGCGCGAAAATAAGGTAGATATTGCTTCAATAGAAGCCAGAATTTCTAATTTACTAGAAAATGTCCAACTAACTTTGCTTTCGAAGCTTCTAAAAGAGGCATCCAAAAGATCGGTCGAAAAGCGCACTAAGGATTTTCTTCACAGTTGTTTGAGACCTCTTCGCAGATCTCTTTCACCCTTCGAGACCGAACAAATAGTCGTGTCCTCTAGGCTTTCTGAGCAAATGATATGGAGCGGGGTGGAGCCTCCTGTTAAAGCCGGGTCGAGAAGGCTATATTATACAGTTTTCGCCGAGAGGATTCAAGGGCAAGTTTTCTTGAGGATATTATCCTCAGCCTGGAAAGTTGCTTTTAATACAATACGTCGGGAAGTTTCCAACTTTGTCTTTAGTGAATTGAAGAAAATCGTTCAGAGTGAATGTTCGTTGCGTGAGTTTGACTTTGTCTCTTTCTTAAAAGAGTATGGGGAGCTGACTTTAGGGATCGTAGACCGAGAGCATTTCCTTAAGAAGTATTTCATCAAGGGAGAGCTCATGGACTTCATTAAGGCATTTCAATGGGCGTGTCAGGACGCCTATGACAGTTTCTCATGCATTAGCAATACTATTGAGAACGAGCACGTTTCTCGTTCCCTAAGCTTCATGGCCCGGTCTCTAGCGTTTCTTGCAAGGTACTACTATGAGAGGGATTTGGAAGAAGAGCTAAAGAAGGTTTGTTCCATATATAGGGAACTTTTCTTAGAGTTTGGAAGGAGTACTTTCTGGATGAAGCTTATCAGAAGTTGGGACTTTAACTGGAAAGCTTTAGCCTATTTCCTGTCTTCCCTCGTTTCGAAGAATGGAGCAAGCCCAAAGGCCTTTGCTCATAGAAGCATAAGCGACGATCCGTTTTTAGTCTCCTTAGATTTTTACAATACGGCCTTCAAGAGCTTGGGATTAAAGGTCTGGTTTTACGACGTGAACCCAATACTCTTACAGTTAATGTTCTATGACCTTTTTGATAGGAAGAGACTTAACGGCCTTCTAGGAAAGTTCATAAAGCAGGAGTTATTGAAGAGCATAAACCCCTATAACCAGGTCTTATCTCTTGTAGAAAGGATAGGCGTATGGTGCTTAAGAGCATTTCCGGAAGACGGGAAGATGTTGGGCGTGAGCAAGGAACTAATAAGAACTGTTGAAGAATATTATGGGAGGTTTAAGAGCCTTGTCTATAAGCCGGAATTCTCCTAAGGTGTTTATAACGGGTAGACCTGGAATAGGGAAGACTACAGCGATACTGAAGATAGTGGAGCTTTGCAAGCGTAATGGGCTGAAGATAGGAGGCATGGTAACTAAGGAGATCAGAGAGCGAGGTGTGAGGACAGGTTTTCAAATAATAGACCTAATGGGCGGGAGGAGAGGGCTTTTAGCCTCAATCTATGCGTCTAAGGGACCTAGAGTTGGAAAATACAGGGTGATTTTGGAGGATCTAGAGAGTGTGGGAGTTGAAGCTATAGAGCAAGCTATTGCTGAGGCAGATGTCGTATTCATAGATGAGATAGGACCAATGGAACTCTTCTCTCAAAAATTTCAGGAGACCGTGGTTAGAGCTCTTGAAAGCCCGAAACCTCTCATAGGAACGGTACATATAAGGGCTAGGGCTTTCCCCTTTACACGAAAGATTCTTGAAAAGTATAAGCCTCTCGTAATAGAGCTGAGCTTGAGTAACAGGAATCGTGTCCCCTTTCAAATATATGAGTTGTTAAGAA
>QMSC01000175.1 GCA_003649515.1 Thermoprotei archaeon
ATTAAATGTGCTCCCAGTTCGATGAGGGGGTGCCGAACAGGACAGCTAAATAGTGAAGCCAGCGATAAGGTGCTCCCGCAGTCGGGCTAGAAGCAAAGAACATCCGTAATGAACCCACCCGTAAATACAGAAAATGTAATTAAAACACGAAGCTACGGATTGGGAGAGCGGTTAAAATTTAGCTAAAAACATATTAAAGACCTTTATTAAATCTTGCCAGGGAATTGAATGAGCGAGGAAAGCGTCGAGATATCTGAAGAAGTGGAGGAACACCCTACAGAGACGCTAGATGGTCGAGAGATAAAGCTGTTCGGTAAGTGGTCCCTTAAGGGAGTCGAGGTTAGGGATCCTGGTTTAAAGAGATATATTTGTCTTAGGCCGGTCTTTGCCCCCCACACTGAGGGTCGCCATGAGAAAAGAAGATTTGCTAAGTCTAAAGTTCCCATAGTCGAACGCTTAATAAATCAAATGATGCGCCCAGGCCGTAACGCAGGCAAAAAGCACCTATCAACAAACATCGTTAAACGAGCCTTCGAGCTCATTCATTTAAAGACGGGAGAGAACCCAATACAAGTTCTAGTTAGAGCAATAGAAAACGCTGCCCCACGTGAGGAAACAACGAGAATAATCTACGGAGGTATTCTCTATTATGTCTCTGTAGATATCGCTCCTCAGCGCAGATTAGATCTTGCGATAAGATTTCTCGCTGAAGGAGCGAGACTCTCAGCATTCAATAACCCTAAGCCCATTGAGGAAGCTTTAGCTGATGAAATTGTTGCAGCTGCACGAAATGATGCCAGTAGTTACGCCATAAGAAGGAAGGAAGAAATAGAAAGAATTGCACTCTCGGCGCGCTAGCGTTCCTCACAACATTACTTGCTCTGTTTTCTCTAATTTTTAAATACCGTATATTCTTTAGCGATTGTCTTAATTAGAACCTGCTCCTATTCTTGTTGAGGGAGCTGATTAATGAGCGAGGCACTCTGGGTTGAAAAATATAGGCCTACTACCTTAGACGAAATGATAGACCAGGAAGAGATAGTCAGCAGATTAAAGCACTTTGTTGCAACAAGAACTCTACCCCACCTATTATTTGCAGGGCCTCCTGGTACGGGGAAGACCACTGCAGCTCTTGCACTGGCTCGAGAACTTTACAGTGAAAGATGGCGTGAGAACGTCCTAGAGCTTAACGCCTCGGATGAAAGAGGGATACAGACCATACGTGAACGCGTAAAAGATTTTGCACGAACAATGGCTCTAGGCGAGGTCCCCTTTAAAATAATAATTCTCGACGAAGCAGATAACATGACAAGCGATGCTCAACAGGCCTTGAGACGGATAATGGAAATGTACTCTAGAACAGCGAGGTTCTGCCTTATAGCCAACTATCCCTCGAAGATAATAGAGCCCATTCAGTCCAGATGTTCGATCTTCAGATTTCAGCCGCTTAAAAAGGAGGATGTAATAAAAAGGCTAAGGTATATTGCTGAATGTGAGAAGTTGAAAGTCACAGAAGACGCATATGAAGCAATATGGGAAATATGTGGAGGGGACCTTAGGCGCGCAATTAATACTTTACAAGCCGCTGCGGCTATGGGAGATGTAGTTAATGAGAAAGCCGTATATCGAGTGGTGGGGAGGGTTACACCTAAAGAGATCCAAGACATGCTTAACTACGCTCTCCAAGGAAACTTCTTGAAAGCGAGAGACATGCTCAGACAACTTATGGTAGAGTATGGTGTCTCGGGGATCGACGTTATAAGATTAATTCACAGGGAGTTGTTGAGCCCGCGAGCAGGATTGCCCATACCAGAAGAAGCCAGAATAGAGTTGGCTGATCTAGCAGGAGAAATAAACTTTAGACTTATTGAAGGTGCCGATGAGGAAATTCAATTAAGTGCATTTCTAGCAAAGGTCGCACTAATTGGTAAGAGATATCTAAAGAAAACATAGGCGGGTTACAGATGGCACAGCAGTTAGCACTACCTTGGACTGAGAAATATAGGCCAAAACATGTAGCAGAAGTTGTGGGAAACGCCGATGCCAAGGAAAAGTTTGTTGCGTGGATTAAAACATGGCTTGCTGGTACCCCCTCTAAAAAAGCAGCACTGCTCTATGGGCCTCCCGGCGTAGGGAAAACAACATTAGTATACGCCGTAGCTAATGATTTTAGACTTGAAGTACTGGAAGCCAATGCAAGTGATGTTCGTACATCAGAAGCATTGAAAAGAAGAATAATGAGCGCAGTAAGGGAACTATCACTTTTCGGATACCGCGGTAAGATAATCTTGCTGGATGAAGTAGATGGAATAACTCCATCACAGGATAGAGGGGGCCTGGATACAATACTTCAGATAATTGAAATAAGTAGGCACCCCGTCGTCATGACGGCTAACAATCCATGGGATCCCAAGTTAAGGAAGCTGAGAGAAGCCTCAATGCTCATAGAGTTTAAGCGACTTACCCGATACGAAATAATTTCAGCGTTGAAGAGAATTTGCAGTAAGGAAGGAATATTAGTGGACTACGGTGTTTTGAAGGAAATAGCTAAAAGAGCAAAAGGAGACCTAAGGGCTGCAATAAATGATCTTCAGGCTGTAGCTTATGGGAAGAAGAGAGTGACTTCTCAAGACTTAATGGTACTATGGGAACGCAGTGCCCAATTGAACATGTTCGAGATAGTTAGAAGTATATTTATGGCTAGAACAGCCTCACAAGCGAAGAGCGTTTTAGCGCAACCTAATCTCAATTACGAGATGCTGTTCCATTGGATCAGCGAGAACATACCCTACCAATACGGTGAGAGCTTAGAGGCTATAGCAGAAGCATATAACGCACTCTCACGAGCAGACGTCTTCATGGGTAGGATTAAACGCCTGCAAAATTGGACTCTCTTACCTTACGCCCTTGAGCTCTTAACAGCGGGCGTAGCTGTAGTTGAACATAAACCGAAATTCAGGTTCACGAGATATAGTTTTCCACAGAAAATAAAGATACTGTCACTGACCAAGGAGAAGAGGGAAGTTAGAGAGAGAGTATTGGAGGCGATTGCACGAAAGTGCCATACCTCGAAGAGAGAGGCTAATCTAGAATACCTACCCTACATTGAGATCATCTATGAAAGCAATCCCTCTCAGGGTAGGAAGATCCTCAGGTGGCTGGGCATAGGCGAGAGGACTTTTAAGAAAATAGCTAGGAAGAAGGAGGCTTAGATCTATTTTCAGCAACAAGTATTTTCTTTAAAGCCTTAATAAGGTCATGATCTTCGTTCACGAAGAATATTCTGATCTTGCCATACCTCCTTTCTCTCACCAGCCCTATTTGAGAAAGGAAGCGCAGGTGTTTAACTACTGATGAATAGCTCAACGTGCTCCTTCGAACGATCTCCGTTATATTTAGCGCCTTATGCTCAATGAGAACTCTCAAAACCTTCACTCTACCTTTAGACGAGAACACGTCCTCTATGTTAAATGGTTTCATTAAACCTACCCTGCTTAAGGCTTATAGCAATGTACTTCTCCAGCTCACGCTCGAGGTACTCTAACGGTATTGCTGGAATCTCGAGAAG
>QMSC01000176.1 GCA_003649515.1 Thermoprotei archaeon
GCTCCTGTAGCATATTTCTCAACGCTACCTACTCGAAGGATAGTCGAGGTCTTGAGGAAGAGGGGTATTCCTTCAGCGTTATCGTACTCAGCAGGGACCTTCCTCTGCAACTGTGCCCTCTTCGTATCTCTTCACACGATACACACTTATGGCCTTAACACATTAGCCGGATTCGTACACGTACCTTATACTCCTAAACAGGCTGCAGAAAAGCAGTTAGTAGCGAGTATGTGCATGCATTTGCTACTTGAAGGCATTAATGTGACGATTAGAGAGTGTATTAAAGCCTTGTCTGAGAAAAAGAGCTAGTTTACAAAAATAGAGCTATTTTAGGTTACGGCACCTGCTCGTTAATTCTTCATGGGATAAGATCTTCAATTCATAGGCCCATTTATCGTAGTAGAGGTTACCTTTCCTCCACTCTACCTCGCCACGTTGGTTATCCACGGGATCTGACCTCAAGTACCGCTTAGGCGGATCAAAATCCGATGAGATGTCGATATTGCATACAAGCCTATAGCGATCTATATTCCCGAAGTAGAACCTGTTGTACTTCGGTATATTTCTTCTTGCTCCACCAAAAGACGCGTCTACGTAAAGCCACCCGTAGGGCTCCACGTAGAACTGAGCCCAGTCATGCATGCCGGGCTTAACGGGGTTCATGTACCAGCCAGACTGCCACCTTGCAGGAACTCCGCTGATCCTGCACAGCGTTATAAACAGCAATGCCTGCATGCCACAATCCCCCTTAAGGTTCCTAGCCACGTATTCGCTAATAATGCCGTAAGTAGAGTACTCGTAAGCGGAAGCGTATTTAACGTTGTGAGTAATCCACTTGTATATCCTCCATGCCTTAAGGTAGGGGTTCGTCTCGCCATTTACTATTTCATCTGTAAGCCTGCAGAGATAGGGAGTGAAGGCTATGTGTGGAAGCTGTTCGGAAGTGTATTTCTGGTATATTTCGCTCTCCTCATCGTAAGGCTTGACTTTTTCGGGATTTACGTCCAAGTAAAAACTCATTACAGTGTACTCGTATTCCACTTTAAATACAAGTGGCTTACCTTCCTCAACTACAGCTTCGAAGTATATGGTTCTCTGCGGATGGTTTTCAGGGGCTATGTAGTAGTTTTTAGGGCTAGCTGAAATGATCCTCGCTTCAGGTTGTAGAGGATCCCTTCTCGGTATGGGAAGCCAGACTCTAACCTTCTCTCCTGAAGGTATGACGTCAGGTTTTATGGTGAGTTTCATTTCAACCCTATTTCTCACTGGAAACAGATACGGAGTGCTTGATTTAGGACCTACTTCAAGAAGTTTATCAATGTGTTGGTGTAGAAGCTTTTTCGCTTTCTCCCGAACTTCATCTACTTTCTTAACCCTACGAGTTTCGGCTTCCTTACAGAACCTAAAGAGGTTTGGAATAAAGTTCTTGAAGAACCTCTCCTCTCCATCGATTAAGCGATAATCTATGTACCCCTCCCACATCCATCTTTCGAAGTCACCAGGAGTTAGGTCGGGGATTTCCTTCTTCAATTTATTAAACGCTTCCTCACGGGTTAGAGGGTAATCCTTCCTCACTCTCTCAAGTCTCTCTATTTCATATTCTAGTCTTTCTCTCAAGAGCTTTGGAAGCCTTTCATCTTCCTTTAAGATACGTTCTATTCTTCTAACAGCGCCTTTAAAATCCCCCATCTCCACGAGTCTTCTAATGTCCTCTGGTAACTCTACGACTAACGACTCGAGCCTCGACATCGATAATTACGAGTAACACTCCAATAATAAGTGTAGAGATGAGTTATAGTATTCCCTTAAGCCCAGGCTCGCAGGGATTTTTCTAAGAACTTAAGGCCCTCCTAGCCTGTCATAGCCTGCTTTTGTAGCAACTCTCCACCCAATAGTAACACCTTTACGTCGTCATGCTGAAAGGCTCGTGACGTTCAGATCCCCTCTCTCTGAAATTTCGAGTAGCTGGGGGCCCTTTAACCTCGAAGCCTTTCTTGAGCCCTGGTCTAGATAAGGCCCCTAGCTGAGCTACCTTGATTCTGGCTAGTATCTCTCATACAACGTTAATCGGATTCCGAATCAATAATCTGATGAATATTTTTATCTGTCAGATATAATATTATTCAGATGGTGGGGAATTGGTCAAGATTAGGGTTGGAAAGAGAGGAGTAATTGTAATTCCTAAAGAAATTAGGGAGAAAATAGGTCTTGAAGAAGGTACAATACTCGACTTAAGGGTTGAAGGTAATAAAATAATCTTACAGGCTAGGGATCTATGGTCTGAGCTCAGGAGGAGAGGGAGAAAATTAAAGTTTGACGTAGACGAGGCCGAGAGAGAAATTGACGAGGCTGAAGAGGCATGGTTAGAAAGACTAAGGCAGTGATAGTTGACACTTACGCTATAATGGCTGATCTAAAGGGCGAAGCACCGAGTAAGGCTATTAAATACCTGGATATGATTCGACTAGGTCGAATCGAAGGATATCTGCACTATCTCATCGTGTACGAACTTGTCTATCACTGGAGAAAGGGCAGGCTACCATTTAAAGACCAGCGCGAGCTTAGAGAATTCGTAAACACCTATTTTAAACTAATTGACATAAGCTTAGATGTTGCTCTAGAAGCTTCGCAAGTGAAAATTATCGGTGACAGGTTATTGCAAAAAGCACGAGACTTAAAGCTCAAGAAAAGAAAGCTTTCGATAGCAGACGTCATGTCGATCACCTTAGCTTTAAAATATGGCGTGCCTGTGATCACGGGCGATATCGACCTAAGCTATGTAGCGAAAAATTTAGGAATAGAAGTTTTATGGTAAAACTTCAATGGGAGAATTCTCCGATTATTTTGTCCAGAAATGCCACCGGTAAATTAACTTTAGCTAGCGGTGATCTTTTCTTCTGCTTTAAGGTGAGGTTTTTCGATCGTAAAACCGTACGTCATGTAACTGGAAGGCGTTTCTCTCGGTTACTTCTTATCGTTATTTGACCCTTGTAGTTAAAAGTTAAAATAGCTTAAATACAATAATTTATGGTATTAAGTTGCGTGAGTTAATTAAACCAGTGGAGTACGGTCTTACTGCCGATATCTTAGTTGATAAGGGGATTTTGAGGGCAAAGTGCAGGGTTAAATTGTCGAATCTCGGTGCTGAGCCTGAGAGTACAGTTCAAGTACTGCTGAATAGAGGTTTGAAGGTAAGTTCTATCGAATACGCTGGAGGAGAAGCAAATTTCACACAGAGGGCTTGCGAATTTCTCGACCTAAGAAAGATGAAGGTGAACCTAATTGAAATATGTTTTGAGAGGCCTTTGAAGCCCGGTGATACAGCTTGGATAACCCTAGTATACGAGGGGGGGGGATTAAGAGCTATGAAGAGGTTTTCGCTTACGCTAGGGATAAGATAAATGAAACATTCTCGCTTATCAGGGCTGACGTGTTCTCCTACCCTATGGTTGGGGTTCCGGAGTTTAAGAC
>QMSC01000177.1 GCA_003649515.1 Thermoprotei archaeon
ATGTCGAATGGGAGGGTGAACGTGAACAGCACTCCGTTCCACCAGTAGAGCCTTAGAGTCTTGTGGGAGACGTGGGCCCAGAGGAAGTAGCGGTCGAACCTCCTGTTGAAGAGCATGACGAATAGGATGGAGGACAGGAGGATGAGGGTCAGCGTGAGGAACTTCGTCCTCTCCCTCATGCACAGCCATCCCTAAAGGCTTCTAAAACCACTCCGACTCCACGAGTATTTAAGGTTTGAGGAGGATGGTAATTTTTTCATGAGGAAGGGGCGGCAGGAATTAGGCGGTCGGCCTACAGAGGTCTGGGGGAGTAAAGCTGTGCTGAAGGAGGTAACCGGCAGGCTTCAGACCTTCGTTCTAATCCTGAAGGCTTTATTTTCCAGGGCGGTCACGATAGACTTAGGTAAAATCCTTAGCCAACACCAAGTTTCGGGATTAGTTTTAGACGTCGCCGCCGGGGGGAGCGGGACAGGGCCTAAAATCCTAGGAGAAGGCACAGTTGCTCTGGACGTCTCGACCGAGGAGATCGGAGAGGCCATAAGGGGCGGGGCTAAGGCCAGGTGGGTTTGCGCCGACGGTGTGACGATGCCGTTCCGCGACAACGTCTTCGACCACGTGATGACGTTTTTCGGCTTGCTGTACATACGTGGGACAGACAAGAAGAGAGCTGTGCTCAGAGAGTCTTTGAGGGTTCTAAGAGGAGGGGGAAAACTCGTTCTGGTGGAGCCCACAGTGAACAGGGATGTAGGCGACTACCTCGTGAAGGTCAAGGTCTTGAACCACGGCCAGCCTGTTCACACAGCCTCATACGGCGTATCGGGCAGGGGGATAGGGCAAACACCCACACTCATCAGCGACTTTGCTAAGAGGGTTGGAGCATCGCTTAAACAGCTTGAGGCGGAGCGCTACTTCGTCGCGGCGCTCACCAAACCAGCCTAACCCAGCAGATCCATCAAGATTGCGGGTGCCTAACGTTGGCAGGAGTGCTCGGACATTAACTGAGCCTAGTATATGCGATGAGGCTTAACCTCCTTTAAGGGATGAGTTTAGTGGATGACGGCTTTTATTCCTTCTTCGAATATTTCTAGCCCTATCTTTGCTTGTTCATCGGTTATGCAGAGCGGTGGTATGAGACGTATAACACTAACCCCGCAGCCGAGCAAGACGAGGCCGCGCCTCAAGCATTCAAGAAGTATTTTGTTTCTCTCTTCTATCGCATAGCTCTTTGTCTTCCTGTCTTTTACGAATTCCACTCCCCAAGCGAGTCCTAGTCCTCTAACGTCCCCAATTATCTCGTATTTATCGTACATTTCTTGTAGTCTCTCCCTGAATAGTCCCTCTAGTTTCGCTGCGTTTTGGATGAGACCGTTTTGAAGAACTTCTATGGTTGCTAATGCCGCTGCACATGCGACCATGTTTCCTCCAAAGGTGTTGCTATGCACCCCTGGCTCTCCAAAGTCCATTTCTTTCCTGAAGATCGTTGCACCGATGGGTATGCCACTACCGAGGGACTTTGCGAGACATATGATGTCGGGGGCGATTCCAAAATGTTCGATTGCAAACATCTTGCCTGTTCTTCCCATCCCGGATTGAACTTCGTCAGCTATGAGTTTGATGTCATGTTCATCCGCCAGTTTTTTCAGTTCCTTGAAGAAGTTTTTAGGTGGAATCACGTATCCGCCTTCACCTTGGATCGGTTCGAAGAGAAACGCCGCAACCTCCTCTGATGGGACATAGCGGTTAAACATGTATTCGTCGATATATTCTATTACCCTGTTCACAAGTTCATCTGGGTTCTCGTATCCATCGATATGCCATGGGTTTCTGTAGGGATTCGGGTAAGGTGCTAGATAAACCCCTGGCATTGTTGGGAACTGCCTTGAACGTTGGACAGGTTTACTCGCTACAAAGCTCATTGAACCATATGTCCTACCGTGGAAGGCTCCTATGAAACCTATGAAAAGCTTACGTTGAGTGCTCCATCTTGCTATTTTTAGCGCCGCTTCAACGCTTTCTGTTCCGCTGTTTGAGAGAAACGTTTTCTTCTCGAAGTCCCCTGGTGCGATTTCATTTAGTTTTTCCGCAAGCTCAACTTGTTTCTCGTTGTAGAAGTCAGTTCCAGCGGCATGCCACATTTTCTTCAACTGCTCCTCTATGGCTTTTTGAACCACTGGGTTTCTTATTCCAGCGTTTAAAACGCTTATTCCACTAGAAAAGTCAAGGAGAATATTTCCGTCCACATCCCTGATCCAAACGCCTTCCCCACTTTCTATCACCAGTGGGGCATAAGTTGGGTTGTTTGTTGTAGTCGCTACATACCTATGGTGTCTCTCTATGATCTTTCTTGCTTTGGGACCCGGTATAGGGGTTAAAATTATAGGTCTCTCAGGCTCGCCCATTACACTCTCCTATTAATCAAATGAGGAAGCCTTATTATAATTCACTAAGAGATGGTGGTTGAGAAGACTCAAGGTGTAGTCGTAACATGTGGAGCAAATTAGAATAATTAGCCAGGACAACCCTGTGATAACGAAAAGTATCATAATTCCCATAAACAGACCAACATAAAACCTAACCGAGTTAAGGCCCTAAGGTATGTTTTGCTTCCTACGGTTCTCAGGTTCACAATTCATCAAACACTCACGTATGTTAACTCTATCCGCTACTCGAACC
Source organism: Thermoprotei archaeon (assembly GCA_003649515.1). Taxonomy (GTDB): domain Archaea; phylum Thermoproteota; class Thermoprotei; order Thermofilales; family B20-G17; genus B14-G17. The sequence continues at coordinate 2,674 of QMSC01000177.1, forward strand.
CAAGTTAGGCTACCGACAACTGTAGCTTGTGTAATAATCAAACAGTCGAACTCTTGTGCAAGCGCGGAGAGTATAGAGGAGAGTCTAAGGCTTACTAAGTGGGTTTTTGAGAAGGTTGGAGACGTTAGGGTATGCGAGAAATGCGGCTTAATCGTTTACATGTTTTTAACCTTACCGATCTCTGGCTACGAACCTTACTTCATGTTTAAATCTCTTATTAAGGGAAGAAAGCTTCCTTCACAAGGTCATCGCTTCATCCTCCGGTATGTACTCCAGTAGCGGGTCTGATTCGGGCTCCTTCCTCTTAGCCATCTCATAGTCCTCCTTAGCAGTCCTACCACAGCTCACGACGTGTTTTTCCCATATGGCTACGCGCATACCACGGTACTTCTCAAGCTCTTTAGGACTGCTAGCATACTGCAGGAAATCCTCATCGACAGCCATAACCACACCGCTAATGGTGTTTATTCGAGAATAAAACAAACGTCGCAGGAAGCGCTTAGGCAATAATGGAGCCCTGGTTATATGCGATAAGGCTTAAGCCTCTTTTTAGTGTAACGTGAAGAGCTGATTAAAGCCCCCCTCTCCGACTATCAATAGTCCATTTCTATCCGAACAAACCAGGCAAAATTCTGGCAGATTTCGTGGAAAGTATATGGTGCGGGGGGTGGGATTCGAACCCACGAAGGCCTAACGCCAGCAGGGCCTGAGCCTGCCCCCTTCGACCTCTCGGGAACCCCCGCCAACTATGGATTTGAGAGAGCATCCTAATCAAG
>QMSC01000178.1 GCA_003649515.1 Thermoprotei archaeon
GGCTTAAACCCCTTCTTCTAATTATTGAATATGAACACAGTGAACCCGTGAAGACTGTGTACGTAGATTTAAAAAGAGTACATATTGAGCACGTATTGCCTCAGAAGTGGAAGGACAATGAGTACTGGGAGGCACGTTGGACAGAGAACGAAGCTAGGAAGTGGCTTAATAGGTTAGGTAATCTTACACTATTATATAGTAAAATAAATGAAAAGATAAGAAATGCTTCATTCATAGAGAAACAGGATTACTATAAGGGTCTTAAGGAAGAAGCCCCTACCAGCTTTATAATAACACGTAAATTATTCGAATTCAATGACTGGACACCTGAGGAAGTCGCAGAGAGACATAAATGGATGATTAGAGAGGTATCAAGAATTTTAAATATTCCTACGAAGCATCTTAAGTTTTAACAAAATCGAATCAGAGAGGTATGGGTAGTGCGGACGATGCATGCAAAATAGTCAAGCGAGTACAAGTAGTCTTTATAGGCTACTTACTTGTACTCGCTTCGCTGAGCATATAAAAAGATTAAGAGGGATATTATTCCAAGATAGCTATATACGAACCAGAGCCAAAAGGTGGTGCGATTGACAGGGCGATAACAGACTATAATTACCAATTCCTACTTATCAATACTGCCACAAAGATCATAGATGGCCGAAGAGGTATGCTAGATAGTCTAGTTAATAAAATTTACTTTAAAGCTATACTGAAAATAATAATGCACTATGGATCTAACAGACTTAAAATTTGAACTATACTCTGTCATTAAACGTTTAATGACAGAGTTTTCTATGGTAGCGAATACACCTTCTGGATTTTACATAGTTTTTAACAACGACACAGCACTACTTGCTTCCTCAGACCTTCACTTACAATGGAGTAAGATAACAGAAGAGAAAAGGGTCTTAGCTAATCCATTACTTAGTAGGAGAGAATTACTTATTTCCTCAGAAGTGGAGACTTCCATTAAACAGGTTCTTGACGAATTCTTTGATTTAAGTATGCTCCATTGGTATCTCCAATGATAAAGATGAAGACCCGTTTGCAGCTACAGTTCGTTCAAAAGACAGAGCATTACGTTAGGAGAGACACAACAATGTCAGCAAATATTCATATATCCCTCTATAAAGCCTATATTTAGAACTTACACTTTTCTTAAGACAGGCCATTTTAAGGACCTTCCTGCAGACTGCGATTTAAAAAACCTACCTTAGCGAATAGATTAACGTTATCATAAGTCAAAGCATCTCTAGCCGAGATACTTCTTAGGTCTAAGTGAAGATATCGAGACATTCTATCTAACCAATGCTCTCTTGTCGCTTTAGCTAATATGCTAGCAGCAGCTACAGCTGTTTCTTCTTCCGCCCGTGGTCTTTGAATAATTTCCAACTCAGATAATTTGAGAATTCTTTTTAAACGTCTCTCTGTCTTTAATTTATCAAACTCATCGATGACAACTTTAATTTTTCCCTGAAGTTTTCTCTCTTTAATTTCTTCATAGACATGCCATATAGCTTTAGCGTGAGCCCAAGCTAATATATCATTTAAACTCTTCTTCTCTCTTTTTACTTCCAGTAGGAGCTTATTGAATCTCTGCGGTGTTATCGTTATAACATAATGGCTTATTGAGTTTTTCTTAATTATATCTGCTAGCTTTAGTATAGTATCTATCCTCAATTTCTTACTATCCATGACACCCTGAATAACTAAGTATGAACTCTGTTCTGGAGTAATAGCTACAGCTGCGATGACCAATGGACCTAGCCACTCCCCCTTACCTGCTTCATCTGAGCCTATCACAATAGATGGTTTTGCTTTTGCCCTCATTATTTATGCCCTCTTAAGTACTTCCTGAGCTACCTTTAAAGCTCGAGTCGCTTGTTCTTTTGTTGGGATAGTACCCTCATGAACTATGCGATTCCTTAGTTCTCGTATGTTGATTATTTCTTCTTCCTTGTATGGTACTTTTCCTTTTTCTTTAAGCTTTTTTATTTTTACAGGGATTCCCGCCTTTAAGGGATCGCCTTTAATATTTAGGCTCTTCATAGATTCTGTGAGTACTATTTCGTTTGAAGTATCGGCGAGTATGACTATGACCATTCTTTCATATTCATTATCTGGATTGAGCTTAAAGGCGAATCGTATTATAGCTTCAGCCCGCTGAAGAGTAATCGGACGCGTCTCTACCAGTCTCTTTACAGAATGTTGAGCTATCTGCCCAATTTGATTAGCAATTTTATCGAATTTCTCCTTCGGAATTCGTGGAGAGCCTGATATAAATATCACATCACTTGTGTATGTTATGATATCAATGCCTCCCTTCCCTAGAAGGTCAATTCTATAGTGGAGTACAACGTATTGGCCTTTATCTTCAATTCTCTTAGAATTGAAAATACTTTTTAAACCATATTCGAACTGCTCTATAGCTTTTGCTCTAGAAATTCCTGAAACTTTAATCTTTCGCTCATGTCTTCTACTCCCACTAATTTCCATCACCCTGCTAATTTATCTTACATAAGCCTACCTTATAGTTCTTCTCTCAACTGTAGAGGAGATATTGCACCAAACTCGAGTGAATCAAACTAACACTGAGTAAAGAGATAAAAGTGGGAAGTTATGGGTTCGTATCAGAATTCGTATCTATCCCTCTGTATCATTAAAAGATTTACGCTGGTTAATATAATTGAACTTCTTCATTGAAATTCTTATATAGGATCTTGAACACTAATACCAGACGAAATAAATCCAGAGGATTTTAGGAAAACAGAACTACAACTATAACGATACGAAGAGATCTAAAAAACAGTAGAGTTTGAAAAGAGAATACTCATAGGGGGAGAGTTTGGAAGAGTACTATCCAATACATATAGAAAAATGAAATTCCACAGGAAAATAAAGAGGGCTGAAATTGTACAGATGCAATAGATACGGATTAGTAGTTAACAAACATAAATCAGCATACTACAGAGCAATAGCATAGTGGTTAAGAAAATATTACAAACCACCATACTTCAAAACAATAGCAAAAACAAGAAGTACTATAGAGGAACACTAAAGGACTAAATGAGAAGGGGCATAGTAGACCTCTCACCCTCTACCAGAAGTTATCTCCCGCTCACAAGTAGCAACTAAAGGCCCCAGGCCGTTAATTAATGATACTAACAATGAAAATTTCCCAAGATCGAATGATAGAAAGGGGATGAGGAGAAGAAAAACTCCATCAATCCGAAGAGAGAAGACGAAGTAGGGAGATCCTGGCAGGGCTTACGAAAACTAAGACAAAAAGACTATAGAACACTCCCAGAGAATACAACCAGACGACTACATCCATATATACGGCATCAGGGTAGTGAAAATGTATAAATACTTTAAAGCACCCATATATAACGTGGGATCAGCCGGGTAGGCTGATCTCATATTTACTCCGGAAGCGATCA
>QMSC01000179.1 GCA_003649515.1 Thermoprotei archaeon
GGGAGCTGAAGGCCTTCGACAACACCAAGATCGTGGAGGTTCTGGAAGAGAAGGTACGCATGCTCGAGGACTGCTGACAGGGAGGCATCCCTCATGGCGGACCTAAGGTCGCTGAGGGATAGGGCCGTCCAGATACTCGCGGAGGTCGGATGCCCGAGCAACGTAATCAGACACTGCCTCTGCGTGAGGGATGTCGCCGTAGAGCTGGCGGAGAGGTTGGCGGAGAAGGGGTACGAGGTCGACACCCTGCTCGTCGAGGTGGGGGCCCTGCTACACGACATAGGCAGGTCGGTCACGCACAGCGTGGCCCACGGCGTCGTCGGTGCGAGGATTGCGAGGGAGCTCGGGCTTCCCGAGGAGGTGGCCAGGATAATCGAGAGGCACGTGGGGGCTGGGATAACCGTGGACGAGGCTGAGCGTGTGGGCCTGCCCCCAGGGGATTACGTGCCAGAAACCCTTGAGGAGAAGGTCGTGTGCTACGCGGACAAGCTCGTCAGCGGCTGTAGAAGGGCTGGGATAGAGGAGACGGTGAGGGACTTCTCGGAGAAGCTGGGTGAGGATCACCCGGCCGTGAGGAGGCTCCTAGAGTTCCACAGGGAGATGGAGGCCCTGCTGGATGACTGCTGAGACGCTCTCAGAGAGGGTTTACGGCCCAAACAGGGAGAGGGCTCTACTCAGCCTCAGGTTTTCTCTGGAGAGGGCTTTCGAGGGACTGAAAGTATCCCTAACCGACGTAGGGGCTGACAGAGAGGGCTGGGTAACCGTCTCCATAAAAGGGGAGGACTCAGAAGTCGCCCTAGAATACGTTCGGAGGATGTACGGAACAGCCCTGAGAAGGGGGGAGGCGTCGAGGCTGAGCGAGGTGAGGGGCAAGGTCTCAGAGATAACCCCAGAGACCGTAATCGTGGACGTGGGACCCGGAGGTCTGAGGGCGTCAATCCCCTGGAGTTGGCTCAGAATACAACTCGCACCAGCCGCAGAAAATCTCGAAGAGACAGCTAAGACACTCTGCATAATTAAAAACATTCCCATGTACGTCAAGATAATCTGCCCCGACGTTGAGCCCATGCAAGCCAAACTTTCCGAAAGGCAAGTAAAACTATATGCATCGTGGGTTCGGTCAGGTCTAGATAGAGTAATTGTATCGTCTGTGACGAAAAGCATGCTTAAAAAGGCTTTAAAGTCATCGGGGCTTACAAAGAGTTCCATAGTCATAGAGCAACTCGGAGTTCTTGAACACTCAATCCTATGTAGCTTGGCGTCAACCCCCGAGTCGCTAGCCTCAGCCATACAGAGAGTTCTACCCGAGGCTAACGTAGCCATATTCGACCCTATGAAGGCAAAGAGAATCATGGGTTCAAGACTTCTATATCCATAAAAATAAAGCGGTAACAACTTTATACCACAAATATAACTCCGATCAAACAACAAGCTTAGATATGAGCCTTTTTTCTCTCCGCAACATTTATGAATGTTCAATAAATTATCGATATAATGTAATGAGCAACGGAATTAAGCCAGATCTTATGATATGGATTGGCGGCTTTCTCATAGCTTTAGGCGTTTTTCCATGGATTCACTTTGCATTAGAATACTTCCACCCGTGGGGCGGCGGTCTGACATATCAATGGGCTATGGGATATTTCCATTGGCCACTAGTCACAATAGCTCTTATTATTGTTGGAGCTATTCTACTGGGGGTGGGTTTAGCTCTTAAGAAGTCAGCTTCGGGGACTGCTATTGAGCGCCGTTGATATCAGAAACCTAACCTACACATATGAAGCAGGAGTGACCGCCTTAAGGGATGTAAGTATCCAAGTAGATAAAGGAGAATTTGTAGCTATAATGGGACCTAACGGAGCTGGAAAGACTACCCTATGTTTGCACATTAATGGCATAATTCCGCATATATTAGGTGGGGAATGTAAAGGAAAAGTTACTGTAGCTGGGATGAACGTCTGGGAACATCCCGTCTATGAGATGTCTAGAAAGGTTGGAATGGTGTTCCAAAATCCAGAAACACAATTGTTTTGTCCGGATCTGAAATCTGAGATAGTATTCGGGCCAGAGAACTTGGGTGTTCCCAGAGATGAAATCAGAAGGAGATTAAAATGGGCTTTAAGTGTGGTTAGGCTAGAGGGGCTCGAAGACAGAGCGCCAACAGACCTATCCGGAGGGCAGAAACAGAGAGCAGCTATCGCAGCTGCCTTATCGATGATGCCTGAAATACTCGTCTTAGACGAAGCTACCTCACAACTGGATCCTATAGGAACCAGTGAAGTGTTCTCTGTTCTTAAAGATCTGAACAAAGAATACGGAATAACCGTCATTATGGCAACACATAAAAGCGAGTTAGTTGCGGAAGTTGCAGATAAAATCTTTGTTTTGTATAAAGGAAAACTCGTACTTAGCGGTGATCCTGAGGAAGTTTTCAGTAAAGTGGATCTTTTAAATAAAATCTTCGTTAAACCTCCGGCAGTCTCAGAACTTGCTTATAAGCTCAGCAACAGGAACATAAAGTTAATGCCTATTCCGGTAACTCTCCAAAAAGCATACGAAAAACTCTCATCTTGTGTTAGAGAGGGAAAAATAAAACCATCCCCAATTACCGCCACAAGAAAGAGGCACAGTAAGGGAGACGTAATTATTGAAGTTAAAGATTTGTGGTACGTCTATCCTGGGCCTCCTCCCATAGAAGCTTTGAAAGGCGTTAATCTGAGGATCAGGAAAGGCGAGTTCGTTGCGATAGTAGGGCAAAATGGAGCTGGAAAAACGACCCTAGTAAAACACTTCATAGGGCTATTGAAGCCGACTAAAGGCCGAGTTATTGTTAACGGAAAGGATGTCTCAACAGTATCTCCAGCTGAGCTTTCAGCAGAAGTTGGCTTCGTGTTCCAGAACCCGGATCATCAACTATTCGCTTACACTGTACAAGAGGAGGTTGCTTTTGGCCCAAAGAACCTAGGCCTTCCTGAAGACGAGGTAAACAAAAGGGTAGAAGATGCCTTAAAGCTAGTGGGATTGTGGAATTTAAGAAATGTTTATCCGTTTAAGCTCAGCTTTGGGGATAGAAGAAAACTTTCTGTAGCAGCTGTTATTGCCATGAAGCCCAAAGTCTTGGTTTTAGACGAACCTACCACAGGACAAGATTACAAGGGCAGGTATGAGATCACGGAAATAGCTGCTAGGATGAGAGAGGAGGGATGTACAGTTATTATGATAACGCATGACATGGAGCTGGTTGCAAAATATGCTGATAGGACGATAGTTATGGGCTTAGGAAAGATACTCCTAGATGGGCCCACAGATGAAGTTTTATCGAAAGAAGATATATTAGAACAAACTTACATTAAACCTCCTCAGATTACACAGCTAGCTAACCTTCTTAGCAATTATGGTGTGCCAAATAACATCCTCACTGTAGATGAGATGTATGAAGTAC
>QMSC01000180.1 GCA_003649515.1 Thermoprotei archaeon
ATACGAGGTCTGGGGTCTAAGCTTCTACAAGGACTTCCTAGCCTACAGGGGGCTTAGAGAGCCCGCTATAACGAGGGCTTTTAGATATGCTAAGGAGTGTGGTGGAAACGTCCTGGTCTCAGACGGGTTCAGCATAAGGGAACTGCTCGTGATCAAAAGGGCTCTCGGAGACAGGTTTAGGAAATTTGAGCTGGGTTATGCACCAGCTCCAACGCTAACAAGTAACGTCGCCAGAATTGTGTTCAACGTTGACACCATGCACGATGCTTTCACAGGGTTGAAGACGATCGAGGACAAGGTATGGAGGATGGTTATGATTGAAGATGTAGAAAACCCTCCGAGAATAGGAGCTCAGGGAGGAACAGCATTCTTCACATACCATCCGGACGGCCCACTACACCATGCTGAGAGATACGGGGTAAAATTCTACGGGATCGACAGAGCCATAAGAGAGCTCGTAAACCTAGTTAACCGCCTACTAAAGGTTGGAAGGCCACTCGTCGTTACGGGAGACCATGGATACATATTTATAGGAGGCAAACCCGAGAAAACACTATGGCCAGGCTGGAGGAGAGCCCCTAGATGCGGAGGAGACATAACAACCTATGGAAAGCTACACATTAAAATAGACGATATAGGGGTGGCAGTCGGAAGGAGACACTGTGACATAACAGCTAAAAAACGGACAATATCACATGGAGGGATAAGTATAACGGAATCCATAGTCCCAATAGTCTTATTAACATGTTAGTTGAGTGAATTATATGCGCTATAAGGAACTTATAAGGACACGTAAACTATCCTATGGAGGAGACGAGTAGAGGGCACCATTTCATGATAATTATAGGAACTAGGAAGAGTGGCAATAATTCCTAGTCTTAATAGTGGAAATAGAGAAGCTCTTTCACTTCATTCGTAGCTGGGACGGCTTTTTCTAAGGAGATGCTGAAAAATCCCATTATCAAAGAATTAGAGCACAAAGGGATAGAGAGTGCGGACTTCACAAACCATGAATTGGAGAGAAAAATTCGAGATATTCTCAATAAAGTGGTGGGTTACACGTGTTGATGAATAAATACAAGTCTACTGATGCCTCAAACTCTTCGCATGATTTCTTTAAGCCTCTTTGTTATATGGGATTATAAGATCAGGGCGGTCATTGTACAGAGTAGGTGTATGAGAGCAATCTATGCCTTTCATTTCCTACCTAAAGTGCAAAAAGAGATTAAAGAAATCATTAAAACCTGTATGGATAAAAGATCTCTTAGTCATATAAAGGCTATCACTTCAGTTCTCTTCTTGAGAGGAGGATTTTTCCCAGTGGAGACTTAACGAACTCACCTTCTCGGGGAATGATTTAAATAAGGGGACTTAGAAAATTCTAGGGTGATCTAAGTGAGTGGTTATAAAAAATATTCTATCCTTTTCTTGGATATACGAAAGTTTACCCTTTTCTTTGACCAAGTTTATACAAGTGACCCGGAACAGGTAGCTCGTTTACTTGGAGATCTTTGGAGGCTACTGGAACCAATAATAACTGGGTATTCTGGTAAAGTTCATAAGACATTGGGTGACGGTGTAATGGTATTATTTAAGAACAGCAATGAGGCATTTGAGGCCGCGCTTAAATTGATGTTCGAAATTGCTAAAATTGATGAGCATCTTAATCTGCCTACGCCCGCAAATCCGCAGGGATGGCTCGGAATGCCTTTTCAAGCTGGAATAGGGATCGAGGAGGGTATGGTAGGTGTGGAAACAGTGAAAATTCAGGGAAGAGAGCATGAGCTTATCATAGGAATGCCTGTTATTATAGCCGCGAGACTGGCCGATAAGGCAGAACCTATGAGAATATTGATCGGTGAGGAAGCTTATAGAACTATCAGTAAGAATAAGAGATGGGATCCAAGTTTATTTAAAAGAAGACATTATAAAGCTAAACATAAGAAGGAAATCGTTTATTGGGAATTCGATACTACTCCCTTGGTCTACAATGATGGAAGAGTTTTAAATAAACCAAAAAGCTTGGATTAGAAATTTAGAGTGTTGATATATTCATCATGGAATATACAGTGGGGGTACTATTTAACCCTATAGTAAAGGATTTCATCATAAAGGGATAAAACCTGAACTCGAAGAACCTGAGAGAAAATATGGAACCGAAAAGGAACTACTTATCACCAGAGATAAACTCATCATATTTGGAAAGAAGAGTGATAAAACCGAGTTTTCTAACTTATAATAATTATGTAAAAAGCCTGAAGAGCCTTCTATTCCTCATTCTAAGCTTCTTAAGGCCCCTTCCCCCTCTATACTTGATCCTTCAGGCCGTTAAACCAATTAATGATACTTTCAGCAATCCATGTTAAGCTCATCTCTGATTCTTTCCTCTTATTCTCTTTAATTCATATCCAGTTCCATTCTAATTGTTAGCTTTCTATTCAGAAATGATTCAGAATATGTGAGTTTCTAAGATGAATATTTTCCATATATTGCAAATTTCTCAATAATCTATGGTAGTTGTGAGATGCACAATCTCTCAGGACGCGGCGCTGACTCAGTGGAACGGATATTAACCTCAATCTTCTTACCTTTTTCTTCTATAACTTCTATTTTTTCTGTAATTAAAGTGATAGATACACAGCCAGGGTTTACTAAAGCAGCTCTGATTTGAATGTACTCTACTGTCCTCTGAAACCCTAAATCAAGAGTCGCTTTGAAAGGATAGCTACGAATTCTAGGTTTGAATTATAAACCTTTTTACATTGAAGGAATGTAAAAATTGCAATGACAAAAGTTGCTTAGGATAAGAGAAAAGTCTATATAATCGATATCATGAATTAATTTAGGTGTAGATCATTCAATTTTATATCACTATCTAAAGTAGAATGATGGCTATTTATGGCTTTTTAGCTATAGTTGACATATTTGTAAATAGCATTAGACATACTAAAATAGGGACAGGATTTCATGGCGATTACATTCTATTACACATCCAAAGGTTCTGAGTCTTTAGAAATCGAACTTAAACTATATGATAAACATATGTTGTACTAATACACTCACTAATCAAGTATAATTTGTTTCAATTAGCATAGCCTAAGCTCTTTGTTAGGAAATTCTCTTCTAAGATAACCTGCTTACATACTTCAGAGGATTCGAAAAGAATACTTCTTCTAGTTCCGGTTCTTGAATCACCCTGTAGGTGCATTTTCTACACTTCCACTTAGCTGGCTCTCGAGGTAGTTGCTCGCTTAAAAGGCTTTTAGAGACCATTATTATCTCTTTTTCGATCTCATACACACTTCTAGTACATTTAAATACCTTAGTCTCTCTAGAATCTCTTACCTTAAGTACTGCTTTTACAGATGGACATCTATCAGCTAAAATCCATTTATAGACTTCCAGCTGAAAGAGTGCTGGTCTTCGAAATATCTGGCG
>QMSC01000181.1 GCA_003649515.1 Thermoprotei archaeon
CCCAAAACAGGTTTAAGTTTAACTTCTTTGCTCGCTCTTTCACTACGCTTTGACGTATACAGGATATTCCTAATGCCGTAGATGACAAGTATTGCACCTATAATATGGAGAGCTGTTAGCCTGGAGCCTAGAGCTACGAACCCGATGACCATGGCTATAATGGGATAGATATTAGCTATTGGATGGACGAGACTTACTTCTCCCTCCTTTAAGGCACGGATGTAGAGGTACCATGCTAAAAAGGGTCCTGTAAAGGCAATATAGAAGCACGTAATGACGTGGCAGGCCTTCAGAGTATACAGTTGGTGAGGGTTTGTGGCAATAATTATCATAAGGAGACCCGTAATTCCAGTTAGAGATTTTAAGAAGTTTACGAGCAATGGTTTTACTCGAGATGTACTAAACTTCAGTATTACTGTTGAGCTCCCAATAAAAACTGCTGAGAGCAAAGCAAGCCCTACTGAAGTTATCTCTGAATCCATTCTGCTAGCCTTCCTCCTAACTCAAACCCGATGTTCTCTTAAATCTTTCCTCTATGCACCGTATCTATATAAAACCTTTTAGAATAGTGTTGTGTATGCTAAGAGGTTGAGCGAATGAGGGCTGTTGCCTTTATAGGCTATAAAAGTGCGGGCAAAACCTGGGTTCTAACAGGAGTCTTGAGGAAACTTATAGAGAAGGGCTACAGAGTAGCGGCCATAAAGCACATGGCACACCCTCCTTCTCTCCCAGAGGATAAGGACCTCACAAGGATCTATCGAGCAGGCGTAGCTGAGGTTATAGGGATTCATGAAAGCATGACCATAGTCTATAAAAGCGGTTCAGAGGAGCTCTCACAAGTTCTATCTAAACTGAACTCTTACGACTTCGTGCTCATCGAGGGTTTCAAGAACTTTTATGGGCCCCGCATAGCTGTCGTTAAAACTATTGATGAGGCCCTGAAATTTCAGAGTCCCCTTAATATGGCATATGTAGGCCCTTTTACTGTGGAGGAATCTAAGGAACTATCTAGTGTTTTAAAAGCGCCCATTCTCGGCTTAAATGAAATCGATAAAATTACAGATATAATATTAAAGAAATCTTTTCACCTCCCTGCTGGGCTTAATTGCGGGAAGTGCAAGTACGGGAACTGCACATCGTTGGCGGAGGCTATAGCTAGGGGCGATGCCTCCATAGATGAGTGCGTTTCCCTAAACGAAAGGGCTGTGAGGATCAAAGTGGATGGGGTTACTGTACCGTTAAACCCCTTTATGAGGCGGCTTTATGCGAGCATAATAGAAGGGCTAGTAAAGCCGCTTAAGGGCGTGAGCCAAACACCTTCAAGAGTAGTAATAGAAGTTGATCTGACAGCCTTAAGAAGTTGATCTAGAGTTTATCCGTGAAACATTCAATGGTCCCAGCGGAGGATAGATAGAGCAAATATTTGAGCAATATTTATTAGAGAGCGAGCCTTTTGCTTTCTGCTTTACGGGTGAACAAGGTTTGGGGCAAAGAATCTTCTTAGGACGCCCAGGGCTTTAAGGGATTTCCTTAAAGCCTTTAGGCAGTCGCTTTTATCCCTTATCTTCGATATGGGAGGCCTATTAGCCGGATTTATAATGTCCCTTCAACTGGAAGTTTTAACGCTAACTCCCTGGGCGCTCGTACTATACCCTGGAATTCTAAGCATGAGAGGCGTCATAAACGGCATTTTTAGCGGACAGCTTAGCACAGGTCTCCATATGGGAACTATAACTCCAAGTATTCGTAGGAATACGAGGTACTTCAAAGTGTTATACTGTGCCATAACATCGTTGACGCTTCTCAGCGGCGTTCTAACAGGGTTAGCAGCATTCTTAGCGAGCACGCTCTTCACACCGCTAGCGATCATAGACCTACTTGAGGTATTGACCGTGGCCATCGCAACCATGGGCTTTTCCCTTGCAGTTATCTCCCCTTTGACCCTAATGGTTTCGGTCTCATCGTATAAGCTTGGCCTAGATCCGGATTTTGTAGTCTACCCTGTAATGTCGACCGTGGGAGATATTCTCGTCACTCTATGCTACATGGTAATAATTAACACCTTTCTTCTCCTTGATAAGCCTCCCCTCCTAGCACTCGATTTAGCCTTCCTCATAACGGTAGCCTACCTAGTGACCGTGAACCTCGAGGAAAGGGAATACTTGAAGATCATAAGAGAGGGGTCGCTAACACTCATCCTGGTGTCCATCATAGTTTTAGTCTCAGGATCCTTCCTCAAGAAGATTAGTCAGTACATAGGGTTTAGGCCGGAGATCTACACCGTATATCCAGCTCTGATAGATACCATAGGAGATGTAGGTGCCATCGTAGGCTCGGTGACTACCACTAAGCTCGCATTGGGTGTTCTCAGACCTACTTTAAGGTCGATAACGAAAAATTCTGCGGAAATACTCGGTTCCTGGTCTTCTTCATTTCTCATGTTCCTATCATACTCCCTAATTTCATGTGCTCTAGTGGGAAGACTGGAAGCCGTTCTTAGTACTGTAAAAGTACTAGCCTTCACGAATCTTATTACCGTACCGCTTATAGTCCTAATGGTCTACCTGATCGCTATATCGACCTACAGGAGGGGATGGGACCCAGATAATTTCGTAACGCCTCTGGACAGTACGCTAACCGATAGCATTACTACAGTCTTCCTGTTCTTAGCCCTCTATTTGGTCTCCTCTTAGGATTATGCGTATCGGCTTCTGCGATTACTTCGTTGATTTAAATATTCCAGAATACATTGAAGTCAGATATAAGAAGTCGTATCCGTACTCTACGCTTGGCTCTATTTCAGTTCCTTCAAACCATTCGTTCCAGCTTGTGATCAAAATCCAGTCGGCACCCGAGCCTATAGCTGCCTCCCACACTTTGCGGTAATACCTGCCTCCTTCTCTTGGAATATATGTGCCAGGCCTTCTAATCTTCCGATCGTCGTATCCTGGCGTAACTGTGGCGGCGAACAGCTTGCCCTTTCTCTTGGCTTCTCTGGCCTTCGTCCGGTATACGTTGGAGAATCCTAAACCCCTTTTCGTAATCCATATGGGATTATACGTGTGAAGCCCATCAAATACGTCTAGATAGCTTACGTTGTAAGTATCGCCGAGTATGAAGGGATCAAGACCTTCTTCTTGAAGCTTACCCTTAATGTACTTCCACTCCTCAACTTTATACTCCTCTGTAGCGTAAATGACTAAGAGCGGCTTGCCATCGACCCTAATCCAAGAAGGGTTTCTTGAATACTTCTCCAGGATCCGTTTTAGATCCGAGAATATCTTCTTAACAGCGTTCATTCGATTTCTCTCTTTAAGATTTGCTGTCATGAGGGTTTCATAATATATTGTAACGAAGTTCTTTGGGCTCAGTTTCAGTAGCTCTTCTAGGGATTTATGTGAATAGCTTTCAAAGCCCCACCATGAAACCATGAA
>QMSC01000182.1 GCA_003649515.1 Thermoprotei archaeon
ATGTATAATAGGGATATAAAGGATGCTAAGGAGAAACCGCTATATAGGTGGAATTCATCGAAGAAAACAGGTGCACGGAAAAGGAGGAATATATTAGCTAGGCTTTTCGTAAACTCTCTACTAGTATAGTACTCTTCGAATATTCTCTTCCTATCAATACTTACCTCTAATCCTTTGAACCATCTTCTCAGAGAGACCTCATCATTGTCCTCTATGGTTTTCAGGAATTCTACGAGCTCTTTTAGTACTGCGTGGAGCCATGTACCAGCTTTATGGAAGTCTTGATAGATATCTGTTGCAAGTAGATATGGATATTCTGGAACAGTAAAGATTATCCTAAAAGCCTTTCCAACAATCTTCTCTCTTAGATACTCTAACAACTCCTTATTGCTCATAGTATACTGTTTATACTTACTAATAACTTCACGTAATCTGTTGAGAGATTCTGAGGTAATGTGTAGGAGAACAATTGGAATGCGTTCACCATGATCTAGTCCTACCTCAAGTGCTCTTATGTATTCGTCTAGGATTTCTAGATCATCTTCCTTCAGATCTTTAAGATCTCCATAAAGTTCCCTGCTATCTATTGGGCTAGCTCCCAGCTCTATAAGTAAGTTGTATATAGAGATCATCTGGTCTTTGGCTAGCTCTCTCGATGGATAGATGCCTACAGACCCATGGTATATCCATTTATCCTCTATGTTAGCGAAGAGGGGTATTAGGAGGGAGAGGGTTTTTCCTGCTCCAGTAGGTGCACTTAGAAGAATAACATCCAGCGAATCACACTTCATAAACCTCTTTAGAAGCTCGTATTGGAAGTCCCTTAACTTTATGGCGCTTTTTCCCAGTTTTATTTCTTTGCCAGATAGCTTTACAAAAACAGGTGAAGCGTAAAAAAATGTTGGTTCTTTTACAATCATGCTGTAGCCTCCATAAGTTTCAATGGTAGCGGTACTCTGTATTCCTCTCTGCCGCTTTTAATCAAAAATAATTCTCTAACCCTAGCGTAACCTATAGTTGAGGCTAAGAGCTTGTCTCGTGCTTTGGAGTGTGTCTCCAGAACTTTCATGACATCTACGAGCTTATAGCCGAAAAGCTCAGTATCGTATAGGTTTACAGGAATGTTTGTCCATGTAAGACTCTTTATTTTCTCACAAATATCTGCTCTCTTTAAGTGAACTTTGAATAATCCCATTCTCTTCATACCTATTCTCATATATAGTACTCGTGGTAGTTCGATATTATTCACTAATATTATGGTTTTGAATTCTGTTGGAGGGATTAAAGCCACGTAGTGTACAAGTCTTGGGTATACTACTTTTAAAGCTCCTCGGAATTCGGCATAGCCAGATCCTTTTGCTTGCATGAAGAACTTCTTAGGTGTCACTCTTTGAGGAAACGCTGGGAACGCATACATACTTTCCTTTCCATTTAGGAGATTTTCCAGTTGAATCTCGATAAAGCCGTAGTGAAGAGGTTCTCTAGCTAGTTTAGGTTTAAATGGGCTTTTCTCAAGATCCGGATAAGATAAAAAATGGAGTGATGGTATTACCGCGTATGATTCGGTGCTTCTCCCCGACAGTCCATAGATTAGAGGGTAATTGTGTATGTAGTGCCCAGTAGTTATTATAGCTCCACCTTCTTTCGCTAACGATGGTCTCTGCTCAGTAGCAAATATCAGTATACCCTGTAGCTCCATGTTGGCAATGTAAGCTCTTAGCATTTTGGACACCGCATATCACTGCACTACTTCTTCCTCTTCTCTTTACTTAGCTTACCTACAAACATGTCGAGGCTCTCTTTCAGCACCAGTACGTCCTTCCAGGCCTGTAGCACTACTGTGTCAACTTCCTCTTGTGTGAGACCCCTCAGCTTGTCTCCAAGTCCCCTATCGAGCACCAATATGCCTTGGCTCTCGAACTTCTTAACGTACTCCGTAACTTCATTCATCGCATCCTCAAGAGTTAATGCTTTTTCGACATACTCACCCTTACCTAAGATTCTAGTTGCTACTTCGTATCCGCCACCTATCTCGTACTTGCTGAAGAGTATCGCGGGTATGTGTACCTTTACTTCCCCGAAGTGCGTTGTCCTACCACCAACCCTAGTAGTCCTAGCTAACGCTAGTAGGGTTAACAGTAGTTCTGCAATAGTCATGTCCCTGAGGGCTAGTTTCCCTACGAACGGCGTTCCTACCTCAATCATTCTAAACTCATATAGCGCTCCTCTCCTTCGCGTCTCTGGCAACTCTGGTCTATATGTTGTTTTAGCTATGTCATCTATAGCGTTGAAGGTTACGCTTATAACGCATTTATCTTCAGGGACTGGTGCTACATACATATCCCCTTCAACTCTAGACTTCACATTGTACCCTGCACCCTCCTGCACAGCATAACCAAATATCAAGCAGTTAGGGCATTCGCCACAGTATCCTTCAAATGCTTCAGGTATTTGTCTCTCTCTCGTCCGTTCCATGTATGGTCTCATTACACAGGTATAGCTGTCTATCTTTAGCTCCTCAGATTTTACTTTTCCGTTTCTATCAAACCACTCATGCAGTAGTGATAGCATCTGTCTTCTCACAGCTCCTGACTGAAACTTCGTATTGAGTATCGCTGGTACACTAATCCCTAGGTAGGTAGGTATTGTTGTTACATCGGTTGTCTCCTGCTCGTGCCTTATTATCAACCTCGAAAGAGGCTCTATTATAACGTACACATTGGCAACCCTGCCCTTAGGTATGGCGTTATATTTATCGGGCTTCTCTCTCTTGATGCACCATTCGATTATTTCCTTGTATTTTTCTCCAAATATTTTCCTACTTATTCCATCTAAACTCATAGTTTTAGAGGCCACACTCTCACCCCCTTATCCTCCCCCATACGCACATGAGGGATGGACGGAGCAGAGTGTGAGAAAAAAAGGTTTATTCTTGTTTTCATAATGTCACCTTTGCAGTTTTGCGTACTTGTACTTCTCATAGGCACTATCCAGTATAACTTCGACAAGCTCCCTTACCCGACTTGGCGGTAGCTTCTTCCTGACGTCTATCAATAGATCTGCAAGTTTATCGAATATATCGAAGAATATTGCTCTATAGCTAACCTCTCTCTCTTGACCTTTCTCGTCCTTTACCTTTTTCTTTTTAGCCTCTAAATCGACGCCAATGGAGAATGCTAGTAATTCTAAGTACTTGTCTGTAGCTATTCCCTTAGCATCAGCCTCGCCTATATATAGGGAAAACTGTAGTAGTAGTTCTATCCCTTTTCTTAGAGGTCTCTGCACCTTATACCTGCTTAACTCAATGTTTAATCCTTTACTTAGTTCTTTTAGAGTTACCGCATACCTATATAGTAGTTTGTTTAGGGAGGGATGTTCTCTACCTTCTAGTACTTTAGATATCTGAGACATACGAGACTCCACCTC
>QMSC01000183.1 GCA_003649515.1 Thermoprotei archaeon
AAAGAGCTCCATAGGATTGTCCTCGTCTTCGAAGATATACACATCGGAGCCCGGTGCTATTATCAATCTATTCTCTTCAAATGTACTCGTCACATCCGCGATAACAAGTATTTTGAAAGTATAATGCCTCTTTGAATCTGAGGGAGTCATGCCCATTCTGGCATAGGCTACTCCAGGTCTATACCTTCCACTAACTTCCAGATTCTCGTCTAAGCCTGCTCCAAACCTGCATACTCCGAGAATTCTATTGCCATTCAAGTTCTCTATTAAGACTAAATCCTCGGCCTTGACATTCCTCTCCTCACCTTCGTTCAGGATAACATAAGCATTAGTTATCGAGCTCCTACTAGCCACAATACCAATCTTCCTCAAAATATACCCCGATATACTTATCCTTGCAGAAATATAACATTTATGATACTATTACTTCTAAAATAAATAAGAACACTGATTCTTGAACTTGAATTTTGAAATATGTTCAGAATCTAATAGAAATTGACTAGTTATTTGACACACTTTAACACTCTTCATCTTTGCTGTAGTAAATTTCTCCTTTTCTTATACTTCATGCAGAGACAGTTATGCTTCTCATCGATTACAAGTTTATAGCCACAAATCTTGACTACTCTCTCTTCATCGATTAAACATAAATATGGTAGGATGTTTTTAACATGCCACATTCCTGGGTTCGGAGGTGGATGTTGTGGAATGCTCGCTTAAGAGTATGCGATGGATCAAACCTCTAAGTCTAAAGAGAATCAGATACCGCCAAATCGCAGGGGTCATTGCCTTGATTTCAGCCGGCGTCGTGGCCATTTTTCTAGTGTGGCACGGAAAGAACTATTGGATAGTACTACCAGCTGCAACGGGTTTCATGATTTCCCTCCGTTCACTACTTCTTAAGCCTAGGGTGAAAGCAATGAGCATGCGTGAGCTTATGAGAAGAGCTATCAGGAACAAAATTGTGCTAGCCACTTTCCTAGCCCTCTTACTGGCCTACTTCATATTGTACTATCTAGTCCCAGCGTACCTCATGCCCATTATCAACGAGGCAAAGAAGAGTGAGCTAAAGGAGCTAGTTGAGAAGATAGTGAATACTGCTTCCAACGACGCCGATAAGGCACGCAAAATATGCGAGTGGGTATACACTCACATCGTCAATGTCTACAGGGAATACAAACTAGATAATTATGTTGTACTGCTCGCTAAGCCACCTTTTATATGCCTTAGGATGCGAGGCGAGGACTATCCTCTCTGGCCCTTAGTCTCTAGGTGCGGCGCCTGCATGGAATACTCATTGTTGTATAGAGAGCTCGCTGCAGCCGCTAACCTAACCGTAAGGAGCGTGCACAATCCGGGAGAGGATCACAGCTGGGACGAAGTACTAGTGGATGGACAATGGATAATCGTAGATCCTAGCAGGGGTCGATTCAATGTGTCTCCGAGCGAATTCGAAGAGGGTAGGAGGCTTAATGTGTCCTACGTCTATGCTAAGTACCCAAATGGCACCATGGTCAATGTGACCGAGAGGTACACTGGCACAGGCACCCTAGAGATCCTGGTCGTGCAGAGTAATGGTAAGAGAGTAGAGGGAGCTGTTATCGAGGTTTACAGCCTTAACTGGCTACCAAACGGAGTATTGATCAGAGGGATCAAATGCCTTACAGGCCCTGACGGGCTATGTACGATTAGGCTCGGCGGTGGTAGATATCGAGTAAGCGCCGTACGTGTAGAGGGATGGCTACTATACTCTGACGAGATTCTAATCGAGCTATCTGAGGGCACTAATAGAACTGTAACCCTGACATTACGTAGAGATCTCCTACACGCGTATATAGCAGTACCGCAGCAACTAGCCTATGCATTAATGGGTTTTATAGTTGCACCATTTATCGGTTTGCTAATTCTACTGGGTCTTCACATCTGGGTTAGTATTGCTGTGATCCTGCTAAGCAGCACCGAGCCTGCGAAGGTTTAAGGAGTGTACCTAACTTGCACGAAGAACTCATACGGAGCCCTAACCTTAGAGTTCTCCCTGTAGCGGATGATCGCCTATGGCTCGTTCCTCTACTCATAAATTATGATTTCCGATGGAGAGAGCTAAAAGTTTGAAAACGCTATTAGGGACGTGATCGGAAGGCGCAATCTCTATCAAAACTACATAACGTCGCTTCTTGTAGCTAAGGCGTAGATCATCCTTGCTCTTTCCGTATGCACGGGGATTACCTTCTTCGGTTGAATAATGTCTAGAACAGTCTTCAGCTCGTAAGGATAGTAGTGTCCTGAGGCTCTGATCCTGTATGACTGTGGCTCTAAGCAGACTATCTTAGTTCTAACCAAAGTTCAGCTATATTCAATCAATCTTGAGGATTAAAGGATATAGTTCCTTGAAAGTTAGGTAAAGTTTTATGCTCTCCATATTATGAGGGCACGCTCCTCTTAGCTTCGTTAAAGGCATCGAGACAGTAAACGGGCAGAATATCAACTTCTACAGTATGGACATTTACCTCTAAGCTTTTGTAAGTGTAATATTTCAAGTAAATGCCTTTTTGCTCGATTAAGCTTTGATAAGGCGTCCTCCCTAGTTTTCAGAAGCTCAAGAGCTCTCTCATGTTCACTAATTCTCGATGCAATCAGTTGTAGCCTATCCAAGAGGCCGTATTTCTTAAGCTTCATGTATATGTTAGGCCAGTCTCCCTTACCCTTACCTAAAACCATCATGATTATAGCTGTCAGAGCCTCCTTATCAGATATTTTAGAAGGTAGCTTAGAGAGCTCTTTAGCTATCTCATTCCTAACCACTAGGACAAGTTCCCCCATAAGCTTGACATATTTAGGGTAAAGCTCTTTAACAATATGCTTCTCAATATGTTCAAGTTCATTATAGAGGTCTTTGAAATGATTCCTTAAATCCTCATAGAGCAATTCATCTTCCACACGTTGTTTAAGTGAATAGCAATCCCACCACTTAATATCACGTTGACTAGCTTCAAGATAGTAGTCAAAAGACGTATTTTCACTTATGTCAAATGACTCTTTGAGTTTACTAAGCTCTTCAATTAAAGGTTTTATGCACTTTTGCTTTAATTCCTCAAAGTGCCTCTTTCTAACCTCTTCACTCTCTTTACGTTTATAAAGTAGCCAATGGATAAGACCACTAATAAGACCGCCTAAGAGGGCGCCAATAAAACCTTCAATCACTTCACGAACCTCCTCAGATATTCCTCAATTATTTTGAAATCCTCCTCAATAATCTTAAACATAGCTCTTCTAAACGGTGCTGACCAATACTGTTTATTCTTAGTAAATGAGAGTTTTGGAACTAATGGTGTAAAGTCAATAGGCTCTTTAGGAACTAAGATTGGTC
Source organism: Thermoprotei archaeon (assembly GCA_003649515.1). Taxonomy (GTDB): domain Archaea; phylum Thermoproteota; class Thermoprotei; order Thermofilales; family B20-G17; genus B14-G17. Next base: position 3,368 of record QMSC01000183.1, read on the forward strand.
TAACTCTAACCCTATATGGAAACCTCTCTTCTCTAATCTTAACA
>QMSC01000184.1 GCA_003649515.1 Thermoprotei archaeon
AGTCTGGATTGAAGGAAAGAGGGTAATCCTAGAGCCTATACAAGAACCTCCAAAGCAAATATTCGTTAAAGCTGGTCCAAAGGTTACAGAGCGAATTCTGAGAGAAGCAAAGAGCTCGAGTGATAAAGCATGGAAACTTCTTAAAGATCTAGGTGTTTTAGTTGGCTAGAGCCAGTATAGACACGAGCGTAATAATAGAATATATCGATGAAGAAGGAGAATACCACGAACAAGCCAAAACTGTATTCTCTGCCATTCTATCTGGAAAGCTAGAAGCAATAATACCTCATCCAATCCTAGCGGAGACATATTATGTTGCTACGAGAATATACCAAAAACTCGGAATAGAGGAACCAGAAACTACGGCTACAAAACTAGTAGAGTGGCTCTACAGACTCCCGACAGTAATAATAGCAGATACAAGCCTAAACCTAGCTCTAGAAGCTGGTAAAATAAAACTACACTACAAGCTCGCTCTAACAGACTGCTACATTCTCGCAACATCTAAAATCTACAACTGTATTGCACTCTTCAGAAAACTAGAAACAGAAATGCTTAAAAATATCAAACAGTTAAAGAGAAACTATAAAATTATCTTCCTAGAAGACTATAAATAGGAGTTAAAATATTTCTTGATTAAAGGAAATATGTGATAGAGAATTAAGAGTGTATTTAAACTTGAGTGACTTAGGTCTACTAGAAATTCGATGTTAGTAAATTTATATTACTAAATGGATTCCAATGTTAGAGGTGTTGCTCATAACCTTATCAAGGGAGGAGTTCCTCGAGTTACTAGAAAGAGATAAGGAGTTTAGATATGCTGTCGTAGGTTATTTAAGACTAGATAGAATTGAGAAAACTCAAACGCTCTTATCTCTAATTTACATGATATACATCTACTTGTTTATAATCGTTGTTCGAGAAGCGTAATTGAGGCTAGGAGTGTCGTCGCCTTTCTCATAACTATAACGATTAATGAGAATAGTAGAAGCAGAACCATACGACAGAGAAACAAGAGCGAACTCAAATAATATTAAAGGAACGCTCTTGGTTCTCTGTCACATAGTCCTTTCAACCTCTTCTTAAGTAAGGTCCCTTTCCTCACACCAAATCTTTGCAATGCCCTATTTATGCCTATTTGAAAGGTCTTCATACGATGTGTCAGGGAGGTCCGAGCGCATCATTAAGGTCAGTGCGGGTACTTAACATCATCCACTTACCCTTATGATTAGCAACTAATATATACTCATCGGTACTTTAAAGTGTTAAGTGAGATCATGGCTGAGACGACGAAAGTGTTAAAGGGCTTCATCGTACTGGCTTTGACTTCAGGGGCAGTCTTCCTGCTCTACAGAATAATTTTACACATGAATAATATAATTAACTTAAGCTTTGATGACTTAACTCTTCACTTCGTTGGGGTCTTCGCGATAGTGCTCATATTGATCCTCATAGCGATAGTCAGCAAAGAGGAGTCTTAGCTTACAGACACGTCTATCCTCTTTAACAGTTTGAGCTCGTACACTTCTATTTCTGCTCTAATTGGGTTGAAGACCCCGTCCTCTTCTGTGTAACGTATGGTTATTCTAGCGGCTTTGTCAGACACTTGCTCTTCGTTAGACCTTTCAACTAGCGCTCTAGCTAACTTCACCCAATTCTCCCTAGACTTCTCCTTCTTAACCTCGTCACCGGTTCTAGAGTAAAACGAGGCGTAAAACCACCTCTTAGCTCTGAATATAGCTCCTCTACATGTCGGGGCTATTTTACTCCGCCACATCTTGACCTCTGACATGTCGACCACCTCAGCATGACTACAATATATAGCTTTCACCCTTTTATTAATGTATCTAGCGCTAAAGAGAATCTAATGACTACTTGTCAAAATCGACGGAAACTCTAAGCTCGCTTAGGAAGACTATTAAATCAGGTGTAGTCCATCAATATCATTAAGTCGATGGTGTTTACATGAACAAAAAGGACGAGATATGGTTAATTGGCAACGCACACATAGACCTCTCTTGGCTATGGACAAAGGAGGAAACAATTCACGAGATATGTCCTAACACCTTTAACTCTGTGTTGAAGTTAATGGAAAAGTACCCATCCTTGGTGTATGCTCAAAGCGCAGCTCAGATTTACGTGTGGGTAGAGGAACACTACCCTGAGATTTACGAGAAGATCAGAGAGAAGGTTAACGAGGGTAAGTGAGAGGTAGTCGGAGGCTCATGGGTTGAACACAACGCTAACTTACCATGTGGAGAGTCTCTAGTACGCCAGTACTTGTACGGAAAGAGGTACTTCAAGGAGAAATTTGGAGTTGACGTGAAAGTAGGGTGGCTCCCTGATGTCTTCGGCTTCTGCTGGACTTTACCTCAAATACTGAAAAGGTGTGGAATAGACTTCTTTGTGACTCACAAGTTAAAGTGGCAAGTAGAGCGCATGAAGCCTCCTATACCCTTCCCATACCATATCTTTTGGTGGGAGGCTCCAGACGGCTCTCGAGTCCTAGTCTACCACACTGTTGGTGGATACGGAGAAAGAGTAGACAGAGACAGAATGCTACGTCAACTAGAGGAGTTAAAGAGGAAGCACGGCATGAACGTACTGCTAGTCTTGTTCGGTCGCGGAGATCACGGAGGAGGGCCTAGCGAAGACATGATCAAAAGAGCTCTAAGGTTAATGAAAGACCCTGAATATCCTGAGATAAAATTCGTGCGAGCTCAAGACTATTTTGAGAGACTACTTGAACTATCCCATCAAAAGCGATTCCCAGTAGTGAGAGATGAACTCTACGTGAAGACTCACAGAGGGACTTATACTACAGAGGCTTTCGTTAAGAAGAACAATAGACTCTGCGAAGTTCTCTTGATCTCCTCAGAGGTCTTGTCCTCTATAGCTATGAGGTATGGCTTAGAGTACCCACGTCGAGAACTATATGAGTCGTGGATTAAGCTGCTGTTTAATCAAGTCCACGACAACTTAGACGGGACTTCGGTAGCAGAAGTTTACGAAGCAGCGGCTAAGGACTACGCTGAGATAAAGGAGACTGCTGAGAAGGCAATTCAGAAAGCGCTCAAGAGAATATCTAAGAGAATCGATACTACGGGAGACGGGACTTCACTCATAATATTTCCCGTAACCCTATTTTGCTCTTTTGCTACCTCCCTCCGAGCACCTAGCCCTATTTTGGCAAAGGCTAAAATAAATTTCTTCTTTGAAGAAAATCTACGACAAAGTCCATAAGAGAGAAGTCCTCGACTCTAGCGGTCGTGGAAACGTAATTCAGTTGTTTGAAGACAAACCTCCAATCGCTCCGTTTGGTGAACCTGCATGGAATATGTACCTAGGGGACTACGTTGAATTAATAGGCTGTTTCGGACTTAACGA
>QMSC01000185.1 GCA_003649515.1 Thermoprotei archaeon
CTAAGTTCTTGTGTAAAATGGCCTCTGGTATGGGCGTAGATATAACTGTTAAACCTTGGGAGAGGTATTCCCATAGTTTGTTTGGTGCTGCGTAGTATGCTGTCGGGTTGTTTATGTCGAACGGTATTGTGCCTATGCTCATCGTTGCCATGTATTTCGGTACTTCTTCATGTGGTACGATGTTTAGCCAAGTTGTTATTTTCTTCACGCCGTAGTTCTCTATCCATTTCTCTACTTTTCGTGAGTATTCTGTTTGTAGGTGTTCCCCTACCAATAGGAATTTTACTGGTACTCCATGTCTATGTGCTTCTGCTATGGCTTTTATTAAGGGTTCCATGTCAAGCCAGAATTCTATGCTTCCAATGTACCCAACCACAATGGCATCATCTTCGAATCCGAGTTTCTCTCTGATCTCTGTTCCATCGTGTTTTTGTAGAAAGTGCTCTGATATCCCGTTTGGGATTATATGAATATTTTTAGCGCATACTTTCCTTGCATACATGGCGAGCGCTATACCGGGTACCGTAACCACGTCTGCTATGCGTATGAGGTGCTGCGTCATTGCTTCGAAGACCCTTTTTAGTGTCGTATTTATAATGCTGTTTACATCGGCTATGTATCCAGCGGCAGAGGTCGGGTAGTCGTCCTGTAGATCGAATACGAATGGGATTCTTCTCTCTGTAAGCTGCCTAGCCATGGTATAAGTCAGCGGTGGAAGGAGGTTTCCCGCCACAACGATGTCTATCGACTCTTGCTTCACGATCCTTAGGATCTCCGATGTATAGCTAGCTACATTTGCTAGATAATATAGAGCGGTACTATGAGTCCTGATCTCTAGTGGGATCTCGTGTATGACACATTTGCTTGTCAGCTTAGGTTTACCGAATATGTTGAACCTCACAACGTGTACCTCAAACTCTTTTCCATCGTGTAACCGCTCGAAGAGGTGGTTATGCCTCTGGGGGAATGGATGGCCAAGATAATCGCTACTAGGTATGAGTAGAACTCTAAGAATATCCTTCATTTTGATACGACTCTAGATCGAGGTAACCTTATAACGATTTTATGAGCCCTCGATAGATCCAAAATTGATGTTCCTCTTTCATCGTATAGCGCAACAATGTCACCTACGCTCTTAGCTATCTCACCTAAATCATGAAGATCGAGTAGCGCATAGGTTATGTACGGATTTTCACGGCTATCGATAGCCTCAATCTGAATATGGTTCTCTACAGCGTTGCTCAGCACGATAGCGATTCTCTCGCCTGCTCTTCCATCGCCAAGAGGGTTCGACACGCTCTCAGCGTTACTAACGATTTGGCTCCTTGAATTGATCGCCTTAATGGCCTCCTCCACTATCCTCCGCGCTTCTCTGCCAATCACCCTATTTGTGCCTACTAACACGGTTTCTGGTCTCTCAGTGTTATATCTCAATGTGAGCGTAGGTACCTTTAGTGTACAGGCTTCCTCCTGCACACCCCCACTATCGGTTAACACGATAAGGGAATTCATTAGGAGACCCAGAAACTGAAAATAGCCAAGGGGTTTAAGCAGATAGATGTTTTCATGCGAGGATAGTTGACTCCATAATCTGTAGCTCTGTAGCCTACTGACTGTTCTGGGATGTATGGGGAAGACTATAGGGTATTGCTTGGAGAGCTCTATGAGCGCCTTAACTATGTTTCCTAGTCTCTGTGGATAATCTGTGTTCTCTTGTCTATGCACGGTAACTAAGATGTAGCTATGGGGTTCTAGACCAAGTTTGTTAAGGAGCCACCTTCCTTGCCTAGCTACGTGGTCTTTAAACTTGTAGACCACGTCTACGATGGTATTGCCCGTGATGTGGATCTTTCTGAGGGGTATGCCTTCATGCATGAGGTTTATTGCTGCTAGCCCTGTTGGTGCAAAGTGGAGTTCTGCAGCGGCATCGGCTAGTATCCTGTTAATCTCCTCCGGCATCGTGCGATCCCAGCTTCTTAGCCCTGCCTCTACATGAGCGAACGGCACAAGCTTCTTCACTGATGTGAGTGCTACTGCAAGTGTCGTATTAGTATCTCCCTCAGCCACTACTATAGATGGCTTGAGTTCCTCAATCGCTTTCTCGACACTAACCATTATCTTAGCTGTTTGCTCCGCGTGACTGCCACTCCTAGTATCGAGATCTATATCTGGTTCTGGCAAACCTAGTTGTTCAAAGAATATTCTGCTCATCTCGTAGTGGTAATGTTGCCCACTCCACACAAACGTGTAGTCTACACCAAGCTTATCGAGATTCCAGAAGACTGGCGCGAGCTTAATGGCCTCAGGCCTCGTCCCTGCAACAATCATTATGGAGCGTCTGTTACTCGCCATGGTTCCGAGCTCTATACAAGCTTCCTGCCTCTCTTAACTCTGAATATTACTGTCGCTCCACAGGTATATGGTTTTCCAGGGTCGGGACATTGTATATACCCTTCATCATCTCTATCGCCTATGCCGAGGGGCTTCGCTGATACTCCGTGAATGAATGGTGATAGCAAGCTCATCATAGCAGTCAGGGCATGGATACATATCCTCGCTCCACATTCCTTCGGATTGATGTAAAACCCATTGATAACGAGCCTATCGCCCGGTCTATACCCTGCTGCGCAGCTCCCACGAACCTCAGCAACCTCTAGGACAACCTCGTAGATACCCTTCTTCACGATACTATAATAGCTGTGTCTAGTATATCTGGTTTCCTCCAAGCTTCCATAAGAATCGATGTGAGTAAGATTTCATCAAGAACCTTCAGGCTTATCGCTAAGTCTGCTTCACGCAGCAGAATTCCTCCATCTTAGTAGCATACGGCTAAACCTTATGTAGACAATAGACTATGAAGTTTGTGTCTAGGAGTATCGTTGGCTCTCTGCCTCGAGCATGGATTCTTCAAGTAATTGTTTATCCGTCGATTCAAGCAATCCAAAGAAGTATTCAATAACTTTTCAACGATCTCCAATCTTTTTCACCCTGACTATCACCTCATCGCCCTCTTCTATTCCGACAGCCTCTCTAATGGCCTTGGGTAAGATTATGTAGCTTTTGCGGCCAACTCTCAGCCTTAAGGTCAAACAAAATCCAACCATAGCTAAACCAGTAAAACCAACATATAAACCAGGTCAACATCCACCTCATCAACGTGCTTAACGTCTTCGATGGAGGTCTATTATCCTTCTCTCCATCCTCTTTAGGAGTAGTGATATTATTGCGATCGTGAACGCCTGCAGCCCTATAACTAGGAGGACTAGGCCTAGCCACGCCCAGCCCCAAGACCACGCCTCAGCGCCATAGAGATATCTCATAGAGAGTTGCCAGAGGAGTATGATTATGCCTGCTAGCCCGAAGAGCGATGCTGTTGAGGAGAAGA
>QMSC01000186.1 GCA_003649515.1 Thermoprotei archaeon
GAATGACCGTACTCATAGACACGGGCATATTCTATGCTCTACTCGATAAGGGAGATGTAAATCATCTAGATGCCGTGGCCGTGATGATCCATACGCTTGAGGGCAAATTCGGCAAGGCCTATACGACTGATTACGTGGTCTTGGAAACCACACTTTTGCTGAAATCTAGGCTAGGGGCAGAGACTGTTAAGGCTATGGTAAATTTTCTAAACAGGAGTGGCATATCAATCTTAGTTATAGACGAGCCTATCTTCAGGAAGGCCTTAGAGCTACTAATTGAGATGCCTGAACGCCTTAGCTTATGTGATGCGGCTAGCATAGTGTTCATCGAGGAACTCAATATAAGAACGTTGGCATCATTTGACTTGAGGAGCTTTTCAGGTCTGGTGGCTAATATCATCGGGAAAGGATATTACGCCAGCTTAAGCGATGAAGAGAAGAAGAGAGTAAAACAATTATCTCGGCCTTAGTGTCATTCTGATATAGCTACTTCCTTTAACTGATTACCCCCGAGATCGTTCATCTTGTTCGAGGGAGTTAAGCAAGTTTTTTATACCTCTTTTAGAAAATCTCAACACAGGGAGTGATAGCTTGAACTCGCTGTTATTGCTCCGTGCGTTAACTCCTATACACGCAGGCGCAGGACGAGGGATGGCAGAGCATGTTGATCTTCCGGTACAGCGCGACGAGTTCGGATTCCCTTGTATCTGGGCGAGTAGTCTTAAGGGCGCTCTGAGAGGCACATTTACTAGGTTAGGCATGAAAGATGATGTTATACGTAGAATCTTCGGACCTGAACCTCTCCGTGGCTACGAGGGGTCGGGGTTAGCCAGTTTCCTTGATGCACGTCTTTTGTTAATGCCAACACGAAGCTTACGTGGAGTGTGGACTTATGTGACCAGCCCTCACATGCTCTATTACCTTGTCACCTATTTGGAGGGGCTAGGTGAGGGAAAGAAAGCAGCGAGCTTAACCAACGCATTAAGGGATATATCAACTAAGGAGAAAGGGAAGCTGGAGAAGCCTGTGATTTCTAAGGAGGAGCTCCTTATCAAAGATCAACTGTTAATGCTCAATGAAGTTGAAATCCCGAATTGTGAGGTAAGTGAAACGCTGCCTGACGTACTGTTTAAGGATATTTTACAGGATGCATTGTTGAACCATATTAAGGTGCGAGGAGTAATCGTTGTGAATGATGACTTAGCACTTAACCTAGTGGAAAGGAGTATGATGATCCAGTATAGAGTGCGGTTGAGGTACGATACTAAGACTGTAGAGAGCGGCGCACTTTGGTCTGAAGAATACATCCCCCAAGAGACTATCTTGGTCTCAGGCATTATCTATAAAGGACTAATGAATGATGATCATGCCCATAAGGTGTATAAGCAATTTATCAGTAGGTTGAAGCATATAAAGTATGTATGGCTCGGAGGAAAAGAAACCATTGGTAAGGGCCTTCTCAGGATGTACATCGTTGGGGGTGCAAATGCTTGAGTCAACCACCCACTAAGCCAGAGGAGCTAGCACTCGAAGTCGTAGAAAGATTCTGTAATAAATTTAAAGATAACGAGACCCAACGGAGCTTTAGAAGCCGTGCACGAACCATGATCACAGACCTATACGTAAATGGTACCGCTTATGTAATCTCCATGTGTGCAGCCCGTAGTAGTGCTGAGGCGGTAGAGCTGGGGCTGACAGCGCCGAGGCTCGATGACCTCCTTGAGGAAGTCCGTAAGAACTCGCTCGCAAGGCAAGAACCCGGCTATGCAATTTATGGTGCTGTACTTCTCTATGCGTTAAGGCAACTTGGCGTCCTAGAGAATTGTAGGACACTAGGCGATGCTCTACGAGAACTAATGGATAATCACTTTGCTGACAGAAAGGCTTATTATTTTGCTTCCTGGCTTAAGCGGTTCACGGAGGCGTATATTCATGAGTAGCCGAATTGAGTTCCGGCTTAGACAGGCGACGCCAGCGCTCGTTGGCTGGTACGAGCCAGAGTTGATAGATAAAACATTTTTCCTTAGACCATCTAGTATCAAAGGCATCTGGCGATGGTTTGCGCGAGCCTTGATTGCTGGCGCCCTTTATGATCAGAGCTATCTGTGTGGTAAGTCTCGGGGAGGGCTTTATAAAATTAAAGAAGAGGAAGTGAGGGCGATTTCTTACCTTGTCGGTAAGGTAATGGGTCTCGGCTATGTTGATCCCCTAGGAAGGGAGAGTGAAATTTCTAGATTCCGCCTGAAGGTCAGTATCCTGCAGAGACCTCGTATTGATACGATACGTACCCACGGTATCATCTATTATAGGGGAAGACGTATGAAGCTTCAACGGCTAGCTCTGCTCTCCTTGGGCAGGGTTAAGAACCTTCAATACTTCGAAGGTGGAGAATTTTCACTTACTCTAGATCTCCGCCGAAGCCTGGACAAAGAAGGAGAGGAGCTCGCGCTTCATGCGTTAATTTTGGCGCTAACATTATCGGGTATAGGCAAGGGCTCCCGCCGTGGCCTTGGCTCCCTTGACATAGTTGATATATATGATTTCACTGTCGAGCACGATCTTAAAAAATTCCTCAATAGAACTTACGAGAAGGCCCAGATGCTCGTGGAGCGGTATTCCTCCAATCTCGGATTGAAGTGTTGCAGCAAACCCCCCGAACTGCCTCCGATTTCCGTATTTACAAAAAGAAAATCGACGTCTGGCATGTTCATATCATCAGTTTATAAGCTTGGTGAAATTGATTGGGTTAAAGTTCATAATTTCTTCCTAAGAGGTGAGCGGTGTAGAGTACTTTATAGCCGTCCACAGGCGCAAGACATATTACGTCAAAATCTTGAGGCCTGGATTCTCGGCCTCCCGAGAGAACAAAAAGGAACTGGATATAAATTAGCTGAAACGGAGCGACGTGCATCTCCCATCCTTATGGCGAGCCATACACATTATCATATTTTCGGTAGGGGGGTTTATATTACTACGTTCGTTTCCAGTGACTGGCCCTTCAAAATATTGTGGCGGGGGGCTGGCCCTCCAAAATCTGCATCCATATCCATCAACATGAATATCATTGTGAACGCTATGAGGAATGCACTTAACGAGTTCTGGAGGTACCTAGGAAGGACTCCGAGACCCGTATGGCCGGAGGAGGGGGTAAGATGAACAAGTTAAAGAGTGAGCCACGGGAGTTGGTTGACGGAAAAACGCTTAGTGAGCGTATCCGAGAAGCGTTCAAGTTTGGTGTAAAGACGAACGTCTACACAGCAATAGTGCGTGGTTTTCTTGACACTATACTCCTCGACCTTGATGGAAGGCTCCAACTTAAAGAGATAGAAAGGAGAAGAGAAGGAAGGATAAGAAGGCCGTTAGAGGGCACATTCGCATCC
>QMSC01000187.1 GCA_003649515.1 Thermoprotei archaeon
TAACTTTAGCGAATAAGCCAATTATACTTTGAAGTTTCAGCTCTTAAGACCCTCATACTCGCTGTTCTCGAACGTACTTCACTGTTAACGGAAGAAACATCCGGAACTTTGTTCAAGCTAAAATGGAGTCTAGCAGGTATTTACTGATTATTTAAAATGATTTGAAAAATATTATTTGAGTTCTTTTAGCTCGTACGTTTCTACACCATTTTTTCTCCTTATGATTAGGCTGTAAGCTTTCCCTCTAAAGAAAAACTTCTTGAAAACGATGCGCGATATGCTTTCCGGAAGTAGCGGCTTTACTTCAAGCCCCTTCTCGGTTACCCTGATCCCAGCAAAACCGTGGATTATGTTCAATAAGTAGCCTGCAGTGCTCGTTACCATTACTATTCCATGAGCATGCATCAGTATTTCCCTCACCACCTCGAAGGGAGGAAGGAAGAAGGCATCCCATTCTTTGAAAAGCTCTGAAGCTTCTTTGCGTTTGCCGAGTCTACAGGCAACGACTACATGTATCGAGGGACAGAAGCTGTGTCCGAGCTCTTTATCAGGCTTATCTATATAGTATTTGAAGTTGTTTTCCATTAACTCTCTTGTCATGGGGTGCTCGAGTGGGAAGAGCATTTCGAGCACATCCGGCTGTTTAATGGGATGGCCATCGTATCCCTCGTATTCTAGGATAATCTTCCTTTCTTCGTCGAAGGGAATATACATTTTTTCGGCTATTTCAGCCCATTTCACAGGACAATTTATGCCGAGCATTTTACATACTTTAATAGCCGTTTTCAGATTCCACTGAGCGATAGCGTTTGTGAAAGCACTGTTATCGACTGTTTCTTTCCCCCACTTCTCACAGATCGACTCATCTGGCGGTATTACTTTCAGTATTTCGTAGCGGTCCTTCTCAGGATTATATGTAACTCTGCTAGCCCAGAACTTCGCCGTCTCGATTATGATCGGAGCCGCACACTTCTTGAAGTACTCTTCGTCTCCTGTAGCCAAGTAGTACTGCCACTGCGCCCAAGCAACATCCCCCACTATGTGTATTTCATCCGAGTAGCCTCCCCTAGACACCTCTTTTCCCGAGCTAGCTGTCTGCCAACCATACCAGGCTCCCTCGTATCCATGTTTTTTAGCATGTTCCTTAGCCGCTTTGAGAGTTTTACAGCGATAAGCTACTATGCTTTTAGCCAATTCGGGGAATAGTAGAATGAGCGCAGGAAACATGAAGAAATCCGCGTCCCAGAAAACATGTCCCCTCCATCCGTCGTTTGATAATCCCATTGGCGGTATACTATAGTCCTGTCCTTCGCGAACGCTGGACACTAGGTGATATATGCAGGCATGTATTCTGCGCTGAACTACTGGGTCGTCTACCTCTATATCTCTCTCCCATATTTTCTCCCACTCCCTACAATGTTCACTGAACAGCTTCTCAAAGCCTTTAACCGAACACTCTTCGATCTTCCTAAGGGCACTTTTCAAAGGATCTTCAGAGTCAAGCGAAGTATAGAAGACGGTATATTTGCGTACATTGTAGTTTTCAGCGCTCTTCACGTCGAAAATTAGCTTAAGTCGAGCAGACTTGTCGTCGACTATTTCTTTTACAGTAACGGGGCCTGGTTCGCAGATTATCCTAGTTGCCTCCGCGATCCTTATCTTAGATAAACCAGTCTCTACCTCTAGCCAAAGCGTATCTCCTTCAGTACCTCTCTCAACAACCTTCAGGTTTTTTAGCCCAGAAGCGTCTAAGAATGTCTCTAAGACTACCTTTCCTTCTCGTCCTGGAGAAAAAGCGTATGAGACCGCTGCCACATGAGGATCCGCCCTTGAAATGAAGAACGATATATCAAAGCTTACGGGGCCCAAAGGACCTGTCCAGATGTATTTAGTTAACAGGACTGCTTTTCTCAAATCTAGCGTTTGCTCGTAGTTTCCTATTTCACTTAAGTTGGAAAAGGGATGACTGTCTAAAACGGAGAAGAATATTCCACTCCACTTAGGTATCTCAACCAATTCCTCGTATTCTCCGTCATACACTCCTGCAATAAAGCTCCTTGCCTTGAAGTATGCCCCAATACCATCCTTACTGGTCTGTATCCCTAGATATCCGTTACCCAGATAGGAAAAGTAGTAGGGCTCGAGCTTAGTAGTCTTTAGCCTCCACGCATCCACTACCCTTTCCCTCGTCTTTTTGTCTTTAGACAAGTATACTTAAACAGGTAAATAGCTTTCTTCTACAGCCTTGGAGCGATAGCGGAACAGGTGCCGAATTAGCCGCTTTAACGCGTATAGGACTTATCTCAGGATAACTACCCGTGGCTAGGCGAATCTGAACCAAAGTTTTAAATGTTAAAAACTAAAAACAATATAATTGTATAGGTTTTTCTTATGCGTCTGGAGATTATAGGCTTAAAACTCCCTGAAGTTACACAGGAAATAGACCTGTTGGATGCCATCGTATCAGCAGCCGAAAAGCAGGCTGGAGGGTTAAGACGTGATGACGTTCTAGTGATAACCTCGAAGATCATTTCTAAAGCCAGGGGTTACATCTTCTCAATAAAAGAGCTTGAAGAAAAGGCATCTGGTAGGGCGAAGAGACTTGCTAAGTATACGCGTAAGCCCGTATGGCTTGTAGAGGGGATTCTAAGAGTTTCTAGGAGGATAGTAGCTGCGATACCCTTAACAAGTATCGTAGACGTTGAGGAATTTGCAGAGAAGTATGGTGCGAAGCGGGAAAATGTTCTAGAGCTTTTAGAAAAGGATCCCTGTGTACTCGTGACTGCAATGCCTGATGGCAGGCTTGCAACGGATGCTGGAATAGATTCCTCTAACGTCCCCCCGGGATTCGCGTGTTATCCTCCCCTGAACCCTGACAAGGAAGCTCGAAGGATCGCTCTTGAAATAAGGAAGAGAACAGGCAAAGATGTAGCTGTGATCATAGTTGATACCGAAGCATCCTTAACCAAGATTGGAAGCGTAGACGTGGCCATCGGATGTTCAGGAATAGACCCTGTAGATAGGTGTTTTGGGGAACTAGACCTTTACGGTAAGCCGAAGTACGGTGGAATAGACCTTGTAGCTGACGAAATTGCCTGTGCAGCAGCCCTGCTAATTAAACAGGCAGCCCAAGGGGTACCCGTTGTAGTGATCAGAGGACTCAAATACAAGAAAACGTACTCCGTGGGAGTCAAAGACATATACATCCCAAGAAAGACCCTCAGAAAAGGGATCTTAAAGACATTTCTTGCGACGGCAAAACTCAAACTACTAAGATTAATTTAGCATGGTAACTAAGGCTTATTCGAAGTTGACATTATTCGGCTTTAAAACTATAAAATAGGCTTTTCAAGTGTTGAAAATAAGCTAACCTCAGCA
>QMSC01000188.1 GCA_003649515.1 Thermoprotei archaeon
GCATCTGCCTTATAGAGTGGAGGCGGTTCTTTGTAGGGTATGGAAACTGTTTTAAGGCCCGCTACTCCGCGCTTCTTCCAATCATTTAACTTGAAGTCGATGTAGTTTAGGTAGTCGTCCAAGTTCCTTACGTTAAAGCCCTCTTCGCGACACTTCATTTTAAGTTCAGTGAAATCCTTAATTTCGGCTAGCTTATTTACCCATATAACAGGTCTCATATATTCCTTCTCGTAGCTAGGCTCGCTCCACTGAGGCAAAACGTATTTAGCTCTACACTTCTCCACGAAAATTCTATCATATATTCCGGGCTTATTCTCCTCCCTCATCTTATTGGAAATTTCCCTGTAGTTGTTCCAGTTAACTTCGCTGTAGCCATACACTTCCCTTAAAGCTATTTCGAGAGCCTTATAGTAGGTTCCATATTTTATGTATTTAACGTACGGCTCAATTACCTTAAATCGTTCTTCGAGGGGAATGGAGGTGTTTCTGAGAAATTCTATCAACCTATATCTTTCCCTAGCAGTTATCCCCCATGGTCTACAACCAGCTGAAATTAAGTCATTTACAGTATAGTGAGAGAAAAGGGAGCAAACATCAGGCTTAAGTGAAAGCCTCACCTTCTCCGGTCCTACGTGTTCGTGAGCATCTACTACGGGCAATTCTCTAATCTCCAAAAGAAGACTTTCATAGATGCTCATGCTTAGAAACTGATTTTTATTACTTATGATTGTTTAACCTCTTCCTCTCGTTGTACTAGGGTCAATTAAAGTTTAGGGAAACATTGTAATGAAAGCCTTTTAATTACCGTTTCCAAGTTAACTGGCTACTCTAGTCGGGGTGAGTTTAGAAACGTTTGTTATATATACTCTATTCAAGGAGATACGTACATGAACTCCAAGGGAGTTAGATTAGCCAGGTTCATGTACGAGGGAATTGATGAGATCTTTTACTGCTGGATCAGGAGAAGAGGAGGAGAGGACTTTGATGAAGAATTTGTTCTCGACAGAGCTTCACGATATTGGCTCTTCGATTACCGGGAAAAACGCTACACTGTATTCACTAAAGCTATGTACGTCAAGCCTAAAGAAGTGATTACGGTTTCTCTACGTTCAAAAGATACCTTCCCTTACGGAGTATTCGACCTAATGGTGAAGCTTCCATCCTGGCCTAAAGGCCCCACAGTGTGGTTTGGCTTTGAGATAGAGGACTTGTTCGGAGGCGGAGTAATTCACTACCGCTTCGTGCCTGGAACTCCTGGAAGTCTAGCTGCCTGTGCCGGAGCTTTCCCTGAACCTATTTGCGTAGAGCTACCAAGCTTCCCCCAAGACTACGCTGAAAGGCGACATACATATTCAATACATGTCTATAGGTCAATGGCTATGTGGTTAATAGACGGAAAAGTTCGTGGTATAGTACTCTACCCTGAACATAACATTGGCAAGCACGTAGTGACTAACAAGCCCCCCTATGCAATAGCTTTAGCTCCCGTGAGACCTTCGACGCACCTCTCCATACTGCTAGATATCGATGGATGTCCAGAGGAGGAGTATGTATGGGAAGACCTCCACCCATGGAACCTAAGAGTTCTTCCAGGGGATCCTGAACCTAAATTCGCCTTGAAACTCTATAAGCACGGCTCCGATGAAATGCTGGCCGGAAGTACCGTGGAGAGAGAAATTGTAAGCCATCCAGTACCAATCTACGACTTGAGGAACAAAACAATACTCTTCAAAGCAAGTGCTCCCGGAGTTTTGCGCTTAGAAGTATGTACCCTATCAGGTACGTGGGAGGAGTACAAAACGATCCAAGTTGACGAGGACGAGCTACTTAAGGAATTAATAGAGCATGAAGCACTCCTAGCCAGGATGATCTATAGGCCCTCAAAGGGTCCCGCTCACATTAAAGTCGCTGAATTCCTGGGGACTTAACCTCCCTCCACAGAAGATTTTTGTTAATTGAGAAGCGTACGGCCCTTATCTTCAAAGCTCCTATAACTCAAGGAAGAAGAGATTACCTTATTTTTATACGGAATATAACGCCTAACATTGCGCTAAGAAGCATGAGCATTAGCACTATTAACGCGACTATAGCGTTGCGGATCTCCCTGTTGCTAATGAAGACTGCGAAGATCGTAACGATCGTAACTAAGGGTGTTAGGATTAACGCAATTGCGGCGATGAACAGTATCGCTTGTGCTAGGGGCTCGCCGTAGGTTGTAAATCGAAGAGCGAGACCCGTAGCGAGAAGAGACACGCTTACGATAAGCCCCATTGTAAGTACCGTATAAGCAGCTTTTTCAACTTTCATTCTAAACACCTGGCAATCTTACCCCTAGAATTGCATATAGTCCCTTAGCAAGCATAAGGTAAGCGAAGTATATGAGGAGCAATCCGAATAGTATTTTCAATTTCTCCGCCTTAACTCTATTCATCACCATGGTCCCCAGCAAGGCTCCAATAATTACCCCTAATGCAGTAGGGGCCATGAGCTCGAAGTTTACGAATCCCAGCAATATGTAAATAATCGCTCCCGTGGATGCTGTAATGCTTATCATAAACTTGCTGGTCGCAATCGCTACCTTCATTGGTATGTTCATAAGCTGATTCATAACCGGAACCTTCAATACTCCACCACCTATGCCAAGCATTCCAGAACAAATTCCAGCTACGAGCGATGCTACTAAGCCTTTGAATGTGCCTGTAACCCTATATACCACGTCCTTCCCCTCCGCAGTATCGTAATATTTTCCAGACAATTGAAGCGCTCTTGCTACTCCATCTTCCTCCACCCTTGCAAAGCCTTTATGCTTGATCTTCTCAGCCTCCACCTTGCTGGTTGTGATTTGAACGAATGAAAGATAGAACAGTAGCACTGAGAGTATTAGGTAGAGGACGTATGGGGGCGCTAAAATGGTAGCGAATGCCCCTACTATCGCTCCTAGGGCCGTGCTCAGCTCGAGGAAAACTCCGAGCCTGACATTGGCTATTCCCTGCTTCAAATACCTAGAACCTCCGGTTATACTCGTAGCTACGACAGTAACTATGCTCACCGCTATGGCCTCTTTGATGCCTATGTGAAAAAAGGCTGTTAGAATGGGGATTATAAGCACGCCTCCTCCTATTCCCATTAGAGCCGCTATGAAACCTACTGGTATTATTGCAAGCAGAATTTCGAGCAGTATTAAAGCCTCCATGTCGAAGACCACCATAGTTAAAGAGGAGATCAATAAAAACTCTTCCCGAACTCCCACTTAGAAGACTTGTGTGCGGAGAAATATTCCCTGAACTAAAAGCCTATGGGAAAGAAAAATTAAATAGCGTCTACTTGCTCCTTATAATTGAATGAAACCAGGTTA
>QMSC01000189.1 GCA_003649515.1 Thermoprotei archaeon
CTGACCTCGGAGAATCTGTGTACCCTGAACCTCAGGTAATTTCCCCTTACCTTTAAAATGGTCTCGAAGTCGTCATCCTCGCCCGCTACTTGGATTTCATAATCCCTAACACATTCGGGGAAGACGTAAAAGGGCGGGAGGCTGTGAAAGGGGGTGTTGAGGTTAGTGTCGAACTTTAAGTGTACTGCATTAAACTTCATAGCCCTACCGAAGTCCAGTTCGATCCACTGCGGGAAGGCGCTATGAGGATCTGAAATCCATATATTAGTCCACCCATACGGTCGAGCAACTCCATTAATTACGTTTTCAGGTCCATAGGGGTAAGACTTGGGACTAAGCTTCATTGCATACACGCTTTTCTCATAGATAAATCGCTTCCAATGAGGTTTTCTAAAGCCAGCACAAACTCCTGGTAAGGGCCTAGACTTTTTCCAGAAAATTCCTCTAACAGGTTTTACTACTATCCTGTACATTTTGCGTGGCTCTACTTCGGCTCCAAACTCGAACTCGATCCAACCTTCGTACTTCGGCGGAATTACAGCTTCAGAAGTAAGCTTCGGTTCACGGGGAGAGTTTATGTCCCATATCGAGGGAACTTGCGCTACTTCGAGTTGTACGGTGGTTTCTACTGGAAGACTTGACTTAAGCCATAAGCTGATGCTATTAATTCTTCTTGAGGATATGGGAATTATCTGTGCCCGAAAGACATCAAGCTTTTCCTCATCCCTAAGGGGCGGGAGTTCTAGAGGAGCTTGGGAGGAAGCGGAAGCTCGAGCATTTCTGGCTAAATCTCCTAGGTCCTCGTTCACTATGCCTATTATGAACAAGTCATCTTTCAGCAATGTTTGCTGGAGCTCCTTCATCCTCGCTAAGTACAACTCACGCGGCATTATACCATACCTCTTGCAGAGAGCAGCTGCTGTGCCCACTACCTGTCCTAGTGTTGCGCAGGTCATCATTACCCGCGTGCTTCCAAGCGCAACGTGCGTGACGGAGATGTCTCTCCCCGCCATTAGCAGGTTGGGAACGTTTCTCGAGTAAAGACATCTAAACGGTATGCTGTAGGGCTCAACTACGAGAACGTCCGCTAAATCCGGATTTCCACATAATGGCTCTGGAGGTTTATCTCGAGCCAGGATGCCGCCCGGCGTGTGAAGATCTATGAACCAGCCGCCATAGGCTACGCGATCCGAGAAGAGTTTCTTTTCTCTGATATCGTTCTCCGTGAGCACGTAGTCCCCCATAAGCCTACGGCTTTCTCTCTTACCCGGTATCATCCCGATCCACTCGAGAGCCATGGTCTCAGCTCCGTGGTCACCGTAGTTCTTTATGTGATCCCATACTCCGAGTAGGTGTCTTAAGAGCTCGTCTCGTATTTTCTCTATCTGGTATATTGGATCGTAGGGATAGCCTACCTCAATCCACCAGTAACCAGCGTATTCCATTCTACCATCTGGGAGTTTAGTAGGGCCATGGTGTCGCTTGAAAAGGGATTTCTCGCTAGGGTATGGCTCAGCCCATTTAGGCGGCTTGAACTCCACGGCCTTACTGACATCTACTGCCCTGAACATTAGGGAGGCTCCCATAATTCCCATATCGGGTTCATCTGGTGCAAGGCTTTCGTCGAACTCCCACTTGGATTCCCTTCCAATCCTATAATCTGCTCCCGCCAAAGCGCCTACTGTAGCATCTCCTGTGCAGTCTATGAAGTAGTCTGCGTAGAACTTGTATAGAGTCTCACCGCCAACTAGGAGGCACTTTATGAACCCTATTCTCCCGTCTTCTGTTCTTTCAGCTTCAAACGCAACGGTATTCAGGTAGAGGTCTAGGTTTTCCTGTTCCTTGACCTTAGAGTATAGCACAAGGTCCCACAGCGATGTTATCAGTCCAGTTCTCATTGGGAGGTGAGTTATCCTTTGATGCTCAGTCAGAAGTTCTTCGATTATCCCTGTTTCACGGGCCCAAGGCGCGGAACTCACAGCTCCTTCAGGACTAACTCTAATGAGGCTACAAGAATTTCCGCCGAGAACGGGTCTAGCCTCTATAAGCGCAGTTTTTGCTCCATGCCTGGCAGCGGCAAGTGCTGCACAAACGCCAGCAAGACCCCCACCAACTACCACTACGTCGTATCTCCTTTCCTCTAACTTCATTTTAAATCCCTAAGAAGCAGAGTGAAGGTTATTTATAGTTTTTGTTAATTGCGTGAAGCGTGCATAGATATTACTTCTACGATGCTTTAGTGAAAACCTTATTACAAGCTATTTGCATATAGTAAGTGATATACTTATGAAATGGTTGCCGAACTGGCTGAGCGTAAGGTACTTGAAGCTGCTCGAAGCTTTCTACTACAGGGTCTTTTCCCTTAATGATGCGTGTAACGTCTTGGGCGAGAGCAGGGATAGGGTTAGAGCAGTCCTATCAGAGCTGCATAAACGTGGGTGGGTTCTCAGGCTAGAGAGAGGGCACTACTTCGCCCTGAGTCCACAAGCCTTTTTGATTAGAGGGGATTGGGAAAAGAAGGTAAAGCAGTATGAGTATCTTCCTCTTATCTTAGCTGTATCTACTAGGCTACTCGAGTGGCTTGACGGAAATCTAGTTTCAATAGCAATATTCGGCTCTGTGGCTAGGGGTGAGGCCAAGCCGGAGAGCGACCTAGACGTGCTATTAGTATCTGACTCTTTCCCAAAGGGCTATTCTGAAAGGGTAAGAATCGCCGTAAATATTCTTGAACCCATTAAGCACCTGAAGCTCTGGTTCTGGCGCAGTAAGGGCATATATTGCAATGTTGAGCTACTGATGCTCACTAGAGAAGAGGCAGCTGCAACACAGCCAGTCTACCTCGACATGGTCTATGACTCAGTAATAGTATATGATAGGGATAATTTCCTAAGGGGGGTCTTAGAGAGGCTTGTTAAGGAGCTGAGCGAAATGGGAGCTGAAAGAATTGAGCTACCTACTGGAAAGTGGTTCTGGAGGCTTAGACCTAAAGTAAGTAAGGGAGAGGTGATCGAGTTTTGAGAATGGATCTCCTAGCTAAGGATTATTTAGAGAGAGCACGAAACCGGGTTATAGATGCAACATCAGCTCTAACTAGAGGAGCTTACCCTGAGGTTGTAAGGTACTCGCAGGAGTGTGTGGAACTATCTCTAAAGGCTGCTCTCAGAATGGTGGGAGTAGAGTACCCTAAGGTTCATGATGTAGGCGACATATTAGAACTCCATGCTGGCAGGTTTCCTGAATGGTTTCGAGCGCGCATACCGGAAGTTAGGAGGATTTCAGCAGAGCTGGCTCAGAAAAGAGGCCCAAGCTTGTATGGACTCGAAAGGTTAGGAA
>QMSC01000190.1 GCA_003649515.1 Thermoprotei archaeon
CCTGGCTAGAGGTTTTGGCTTTAAGGGGGTGGGAGCCTTGAACCGGACAAAGTTTATCCTATTTTTACCCCTGTTTTTACCCTAATTTTACTCCCGGTAGCCTCCGGTAAGCCCTTAGACTCTGCTGAAGCCTACGGGCATTACGAAGGGTTCGAGGCCTATGCCCGGGTCGAGTCGTATGAAGGCTGCCTAGTCGTAAACGTTGTCGTCAACGGGAGGCCACCCTACCGCCTCTACATAGCCTTCGCAGGGAAAGTATGGAACTATACTTTCAAGGAGGACTCGTTTAAAGCCGAAATAAGGCACCCTGACGTGGGCAGGCACATCGTCAAGATAGCTGTCGTGGATAGGTTGTACAGGGGGGAGAACGAAAATTACAATAACACCAGAAGGTAATGTTTTAATATGCGAGTATTTACGAGATCCCTTCTTCATCGTAGGGAATATTCGTAAAGATGATCTCTGGAATTTATGGAAGAATTCCTATGTGCTAAACTTTTTTAGAAATTTAAATAAACTTGAAGGAAAATGCACAACGTGTAAGTATTTAGGAATATGTAAGGGAGGATGCAGAGCTATGGCGTACTTAACTTACGGTAGCATTTATGCACCAGATCCGCTTTGCTGGTATAGGAGTGATAGAGGACGAGTGATCTATGAATAGTGCTGTTGAAGTTAGGAAGATAAGTAAATATTTCTACGCTAGAGTATCAGTCTCTGGAAACAGTCCAAATTGGCTTAAGAAGCTCATTTTCGGAGCATCTTTAAGCGGTGGCGTTAAGGTGTCTAAGATTAAAGCATTAGACTCTGTAAGCTTTAGCGTAAAGAAGGGAGAGGTTTTTGGTCTCCTCGGTCCAAATGGTTCTGGGAAGACTACACTCCTAAAGATTCTTTCAACAGCTCTTTTGCCTGATGAGGGCGATGCGTATGTATTCGGATATAGTGTTACTGGGGAGGCTGAGAGCATTAGAAAGCTGATTACAACCAATTTTTCTCTCATAGGAAACCCCTACTGGACTGCCAGGCAGATGCTCGAGTACTGGGCCGTACTCAACGACGAGGATCCAGGCGAAATAAAGCATAGGATTAATGGAGTTCTGGACCTAGTAGGTCTCTCGGAGCGAGCAGATGAGGTGGTGTCAAGGTTTTCTATGGGAATGAAAGTTCGCTTAAGCCTGGCTGCAAGTCTTCTAATAGATAGGGAGGTAATGTTGCTAGACGAGCCTCTGTTAGGCATCGATCCCGTTGCCGCTAAAGAGCTAAGGGAGGTTATTAGGGAGAGAGCAAGGGAGGGTAGGACGATTATTCTGGCTACAAACATGATTAAGGATGTTGAGGAAATGTGCGATAAAGTATGTGTACTATACAAGGGAAGAGTTATCACAGTAGACACACCGGAAATGTTAAAGAGAATTGCGAGAAAAGTCGAGAACGTTCATATAACAGTACGTGGTGTTTCAGTTAAAGAAATGGAAAGAATTTTGAATGAAGATGAAGTACTCGATATCTCGCTATTAAGAAGAGATCTTGAAACCGGTAGAGCTTCCTTTAAAATACGCACCCAGGATAGTGTTTACATACTAGATAAATTACTTAGCTACATGAAAAATTCCGGAGGTAAGATAATTAGCGTAAACGTATCAGGACCAACGTTGGAAGACGTAATAGTAGAACTACTTAGAGAGGAGAGAGACCGTGAATATTGGCAGGGTGTGTAGGAAGATTATGATATTTGTTCTCAGCGACATTAGAATGGTTTTCGTCTTTCAGTTCGGCCTTCTATTTCAGATACTAAACATTGTGATAGGCATAGCTAGTTATTATTTTGTGTTCAAGTATTTTCTGTTTAATGAAGTCGTTACCGAATATAACCAGACGCCACTTTCCTTCATTATATTGGGTATGGCGACAAACTCTCTTCTGATTACGGCAATGCATAGCTTCTACGCTGCCGTCAACAATGTTTATTATAAACGCATTCTCGAAAAGGTACTGACAACTACTACCAGCCCCTATACGCTTTTCATAGGCTCCGTTATAAGCAGTTTCCTTCCCTCAATAGTCACTACGATTACATACCTAGTCACTGGAGCAGTATTCTTTGGAGCAAGATATGGTAATTTATCTAATGCAGGAATAGCACTAGCAGTTCTAGTAGTAGGAGTCATGTGTACTTTGGGGGTTGGAGTCTTTCTAGCAGGGCTCTTCTGCATATCGCCTCTATTTAGACAGTCGTCGAACTTTATTATGACGTTAATTAACTTATTTACGACGACTTTTACTGGGGCAATGTTTCCTGTAAGAATACTGCCGTGGTGGATTAGGGCTATATCGTATCTCTTTCCTCAAACTTATACAATAGAGCTTGTAAGACTTGCACTAGCCTATGGATCCAGCTCTCTCCCTTTAGATAAGATAGGAGGACTTCTCATAAGCGGCACAGTATTTATGCTTGTAGGTGTATTTATCCTTAAGAAAGGGCTTTACAGAATAAGGAAAGAGGGATTTGTACTGCCAGAAAAAGGCATAACGCTAATACTATCCTAAATAACCTGAATTTACAGTGCTCTTGCTTGCTACTTTGCTTTTAGGAACTATCCTCCTTGCCCTGGTGGAGGATTTATGCTTCCTTCTCCTGATCCTGGTTCTTCTTCACCTGCGCTTAATGGCGTTATGTTTGTATCCGAGGAGCTTGGTTCTGCTGTTACGATAGGTGGTGAGAGTACAGTTGTTAGTATAATTGTCGAAAGAACTAATACGAGAAATATGAGGGCTAAAATCTTCTTATTCAATCATATCACCCGTTAATATTTTAGGGTGAAATTAATATAAGTGTTACTTTTTTATTAGGTTAATTTATTAGGTAGTAGTTTACACTATATTAAATAGGTGTGGCCATTGTAAAAGAACTTGGTGGAAGGCTTTAGAAACACTTTTCTGACCATGAAGCTCGCCAAGAATCCCTCTAAGCTTTTATAAATCTTCTAAAGACTCGTTTAATGAAAGTCTGTTTGCTCAATAGGTCTCTGAGCTACAGTAAGAGTTAATAATTTAGAGAAACGTTTATATATTGATTTGATGGTGGAAAATATCATAGATGAGAAAAATGAGGAAAATTATTGTAATAGTTGGGAAGAAAAAACTAGTGGTTGCATTAACTGCTTTAATGATTGCAGCAACAGTTATGCCTTTAATGATTCTAGGAGTGCATGAGAACTTTTGCTTGAAAATAGTAGTCATGGATAATGGTAAAATGGTGCCTAGCTTAATCTATCTAATGGTATTTTATCCTGATGGATTCAGGTTTATTGCTGCTGAA
>QMSC01000191.1 GCA_003649515.1 Thermoprotei archaeon
CTTCTCCGACTTAGCTTTAGTCTGAGGATCCTTCCCAGCGTTGGAGGGCTGTGAAGGCATTTTCGAGGGCACTTAAAGTACACCTGTATACAATTCGACTCTACGAGATAAAAATCTTTAGACGTACGGTGTAGAACGCTTCGAAAACTATTCATCCTTAGATCCTTTGAGGATATTATCAAATTATCTAGCTGCGACCTTAAAGTTAGAAGGAGGGAAGAAGTGTTCTTCTGAACAAGAGCTATGATAATGATAAGTTCTTAAGGTGGATTACTGAGCCTATTGACCTTTTAATAGCTTCACAACCTCATCTTTATCTTCGACGTTCACGGCCTTTAATCCTGTCCTTAATGCGACGTTAACTAATTCTCTATCAGCACTCAAGAGTATATCACTACCGGAGTAAAAGCAAGTTTGAATTTGAAGAGCGTCGGCTTCGTAAATGCGTTCTCTTAGAATTAAGGGCCAGGTCTTAATGAGTATTGATGTCAGAACTGGAAATATTTCCAAAACCCTTAAACGGAGCAGGCGTATAATCTCACCCGTGAAGTTTCTAAGAACCTCCTTAAATTCATCCTCGCTAAGCCATCCTCTCCTCCTCCTCACATCAAGTACCCCCAATACCTCGCCGATGTTCCAAACAGATGTAGCGATAGACAATTCTCCTGCCCAACATTTATCAAACACGAAGTCGACTGCAGAACTTCCAGGTTCGAGTACGTACCGTTTAACTATCGCGCTACTATCAAGGTATACCTTTAACAATACGTCTCCCTCTCATCTCCCGAATAAGGGTCTCTGAGGGTGGACCTCTAAGTTTAGGCCTGCTTTGCTTCACCTCTTCAGGGGATCTTGGAATCCTCACGTTTAAATCCATCTTCTCAAAGACCTTCCCAATCCTTTCGTCAATTAGGGACTCCTGAAGCAGGCTCTCAACTTCACTACTCAACTTCCTTAATGTTCCATGTTTCCTCAAAACGACTTCCTTGAACTTAGTCCATAACTCCTCATCTATATACAGGCTAACTTTTTTCAGGTATACCACCAAAGATCTTTACGGGTAAACTGGTATTTAAACTCACCGAGAATTTTTCTAGTACCAAGTGAGCTAGAGAAGAACTATAAGCTACATGAAGAATTCATGCTCAGAACAGTAGATATAGCGTTAAGCACGGCACGAAGTGAGGTAGGTTCCTTAAAATATATCAGCTCTGGTGTCGTAACTTTTTCGGTGGACTGAAAACATAGTGTCACCTTAGGCGTGTAATACTTGTTCGACGTTACCGGAAAGATTCTTAGGCTTCGACTCAACTGGGAAGTATTCTTTCCTTTCTTATAAAAGGTTCTCTGACCCTTTCACTGGCCCAAGTTACAGCATCTATGGGTCCTATGCTGTATTGCGCGAATTGGACTTTAGTCTTATTTCCCGTATCAATTGCTTTCTGGTACATTCTAATCGCTTCTTTTCTTTTCCTGAGAATATCAAGTATGTGTCCTATCCATATGTAACTCCAAGCAACCCATGGATTCTCGGAAGTTTCTCCTAGAATTTCTAAAACTTTCTTAAAAGAATCTATAGCCTCCTCATACCTTTTGACATCGTATAGGCTAAGCCCTAAACTAAACCATACATTAGCATCCCGTAAGTCTCTCTTTACAGCAATCTCGTATAAATCGGCCGCCGCCGAGTAGTTACCCTCGGCAAAGCACTTGTAGATTTCATCCGCTACTAATTGCTCCGGTATCTCCTCTGGACGTAGCAATGGTAGCACTTTATCTGGATCCAGCTCCACTCTCTCTATGGGAAGCTTGCTTTCAAATGTTAACGTGTCTATTCTAAGCCTCTTGTCAGTCCACTTAATAATTCTCTCACCGTTTCTAAGAATTATGGCTACTGGGATAGGCATAACAGCACTACCTATTCTTTTAACCGCGACTCTAACCCTATATAGACCATTAACCATAGCTTTCTCTTCTTGCGATATCTTATAAGAAAGGAACCTGTTGGTGTAAAGCCATTGATAGAAGAACCAGTCGAGGTCTTCTCCGCTTACCTCCTCACATAGCTTCTTAAAGTCCTCCGAACGCATATCTTTGTAAGCGTACCTTCTGAGCCCCTCATCGTGTATTCTCCTAAAAGTCTCTTTACCTAACAATAGCTCTAGCATTGATATGATTGCGTAGCCTTTACCGTGAATTATGATATTGTTCCAGTCAAAGCCAGTTCTTACAAGCTTCTCAAGCGGTTGCATTATGGTTGTATCATATCCTTTCCTAAGACCTTCTAAATACCTTTCAATAAAACTCCACTTTTCGTCTCGCTTATATCTTTTTAAGCTTAATCCTCTAGCTTCAGAATACTGTCTATCCATATAAATTCCTAAGCCTATCATAAGCCAATCTAAGGCTTCAGAGCTTAAAACATAGTGTCCCCAGTACATGTGCCCTATCTCGTGTGCTATTATCCACTTAGAATACTCTAGTGCTTTTTCTCCCAGCTTATCTAGGTCATGTATCGCTATAACGTTTGTTGCTAAAGGGAAGCCTCCAGTATACTCTTTGAACCCCGGAATTATGTTCAAAATCTCATGTGGGTAGAAGCCGAACTCTTCGCAGTAGAACGCGATAGCGTCACATGCGTTGTCTAGTAAGACCCTACACCATTTTTCTGTTTCAGGTATGTAGTATGACCTGATAGTCACTCCATTAACTTTGTCTTCAATGTAACGTAGCTCCTTGCCCAATACCATTCCGAATTTCCAGACTTTATCGGCTTTAAGTGAGTACTCCTTTAGGCCATTCTCGGAGTTCTTAACGTTTATTTCGGCTCCAGAAGAGGCTAGACAATATTGTTCGGGAACAAGGGCTCTAACTTCATAAGAGCTAACAGAAGGTTTACTGAAAATAAGTTTCGGATACCAAGAATCTCTCAAATATATCAAGTCGCGTCGGGGAGACGGCATCCTCCCCGAGAATCTAAATATTAAGCAAAGTTCTTTACCAGATGGTAGCTCCGTTGGTAGCCTAATTAAAAAGAATTTTTCATAGGCTAACCTCGTTTCCTTCATGCATATGAGAGACAGTTTTTCTCCATTTAGCTCTACACTTAATCTTTCCTTTCCATGGGGGAAGGGTAGTCTATAGCACACTGTAAGATCATCTAATGTTTTTCGGGACGTATTCAAAACGTGCACTTGTTCACTCCCTGAGAGGAGCTTTTCTTTAGGATCGAATTTAATAGTTATTATGTATCGGGACCTAACCATGTTCATCCCAAATTTTTC
>QMSC01000192.1 GCA_003649515.1 Thermoprotei archaeon
TCAAGCTTTAAATTCGATACGCCTACGGCTGAAAGTAGCCCATGATTCATGTTCATTAATTCCCCTATCTTTACAATATCCCCCTCTTGAAGAGCCCTAGCTGTTTCTATGGCTAGGTGTCCAGCGGCGTGATATAGCGGATCGAGGATCTCTGAGTACTTCTCTTTAAGTTTCTTTACCTTTAGAACCATATCCCCAGTCCTTCTGGGAATGCCGCTATCGGCTAGGATTATCACAACGTCATTTAGTTTAACGTTGAGCCTTATGAATCCCTCACTTTTCCTGAAAACTATTGCGCCTCCATAGGTGGAAATAGTATTATCAATTCCGCTAGGCTTCCCATGCACTACTTTTTCAGCTTCATAGGCTATTTGAGAGATTTCCTCGCGCGCTAAATCAAGCGAGTAAAACTTACCCAATGCAGCAACTGTTGCTACAGCAACAGCTGCTGAGGATCCCATGCCAGAAGCGGGAGGTATTTCGGAGTCTACTATTAGTTCGAAGTTGGAGTCTTCGCCCGCTTTTTCCCTTATAATTTCAGCAATGCGTATGAGAGGTCTAAATAGGTCGATATTCTCTCCGCCTTGAACAATCTTACCCTGTCGAACTGTTAGGGCCTTGTTGAAGTTCCTAGAGTAGTACCTATCCTCGCCCTTTCTCTCCCTTGCAAGGACTTTGGCTCTTAGCTCTAGCGCCAATGCTACTGCTGGCTCGTTTTCCACAACGAAATGCTCTCCAACCAGGATCACTTTTCCAGGTGCTGAGGCTATTACATCCATTTCGCTCCAGCCTAGTTTAAATACTGCATACAAAAATATTTCTTTTAGCGGGGTATTCGGGAGGAAAAGTCGCAAATAGTGAACGCTCCTATGACCCTTAATTGGCCTTATCAACACTATAGGATTAGGCAGAAGGATGTCGTAGACAAGATTATAGATGCTCTAAGCCACAGGGAGTTCGTTGCATTAAGCGCACCCACGGGGTTTGGAAAGACGATAACAATACTCTACGCCGTGCTAAAGTTTATCTTGGATCAAGATTGTACCGACCTGAAGGTACTGTACCTAGTTAGGACGAAAAATGAGGTAGAACCTGTTCTTAGGGAGCTTTATGCTCTAAAGAGAAGCTCTCCTGAAAGCGACTTTAAGTATTCATTTATTATAGGGAAGAGAAACCTCTGCTACCATATCTTAATGACTTACTATGAGGAAGCGGATTTCGATTACGAGGACTTTGCCCAAATATGTAAACATCTAAGAAGGCAAGGGCAATGTCCGTTACTGAGAGTTGAGTACAAGACTTTTGAATCGACTAAAGACGCTGTGGACTATATCTTGAAGTTTGGAGCCTGTCCCTGGTACGTGATAAACGCTTGGGGAAGGGACGTAGATGTCTTGATAGGAACGTATCCGTTCCTGTTTAACCCTTACATTAGGAGGAGTTTCATTGAGGAATACGAAGTTAATTTCCCATCAATGATCCTCGTCCTGGATGAGGCACACAACCTTGAGTCAATCTTGCAGAACGCTAATAGATCGATAAGCCTACGGACAGTTCTCCGAGCGCTTGAGGACTTGAAGAAGTACGGAGATCTACTTGATGGTAGAAAGGTTGAAGTCGCTGAGAGATACATTAGAGCTCTAGCCAAATTCATACAGCTTAGGGCTCGAGATCAGGAAAAGCTTTCGCGAGTAGGATTAGAGACATTCAATGAGGAGATTCTAAACGTAGTAGATCTAGATGTCCTGGAAGAGGCGGCTCTGAAAATACTCCAGTTAAAGATGAAGCTCGAGGGCTTTAAGAGCCGTTGTTTTATATGCTCAGTCTTCCGCTTCCTTCTAGCTTCACGGATAATATACGATCTCAGCAGGGAGAACTACGAGCTTTTCGCGGTGAAGAACAGACTTGAACTAAAGGTTCTCGTTCCATTCGCGGTCACTTCTTTCCTCAATGACGTTTACAGCCTCATATTATCTTCAGGAACACTTCCGCCCAAGGAGTACCTTGTGGATGTCTTTGGCATAAACAGGGATATCAGTTACATAGAGGTTAAGGATGTCTTCCCCGAGAGCAATGTAAAATTCTTCATAGGTCCTGAAGCGACTAGCAAATATACTGAGCGTTCGCTGACGAACTTCCTAAAGATGGCAATTTATATTCTTAGAATTCGTTCGCTAATAGAGCCAGAGTATATAGTTCTGGTAGCCTATCCATCCTATGAATTCCTCGAAAACGTCTACAAGCTGTTAAGGGAGCTGGAGAAAAGACTTGGCGTAGGCTTTAACCACATTGTGGAAGGTAAGGAAACGAAGCTTGTAGACGTTGCGGAGGAGGTTAAGAGCAGGATAAATGTGATCCTGCACTGTGTCGCCGGGGGGAAGTTCACAGAGGGTATAGAATTTACGGTAAATAAACGTAGCCTCATAAGGGCTATAGCAGTGGCTGGACTGCCTTTTCCTGAGCCAAGCGAGTATCTTGAGGCGAGAATGAGGAGATATAAGGAAATGTTCGGCAGGGAGAAGGCCTGGGACTACTTAATGCTCATACCGACGATAGTTAAAGTTAAACAGGCGTTGGGACGGGCTATAAGGAGCCCGGAAGATAAGGCATTTTTCTTCTTACTCGATAGAAGAGTTTTGAGTCAGAGGATCCTAAAGCTTCTTGAAATCGAGAAATACCGAATGTTCTACCTTCCTCCCTCTGCTAAAAGACTTATAACCGAAATGGTTGTAGAGAGGTCCTCAGCCCGGGAGTAAAACCATCATGAACTCAGCTTTCCTGACCGTCATCATTCACACTCTGTAAAACACAGCATAACTTTATACTTTTTCATGTGTTATTTAAATTTTATAACTATCAATGATAAGTTTTCAAAACGATGAGCTTCGAGGCAAGGCTCGATGATCCCTGAGCTTGTCACACTTCACTGATTAGTCCGTGGGATTAGTACTTCCGTGATCCAGTGACCGTATTCAAAAGCCATTATCGAAACTTTACAAAGGCTCTAAGATTAGAATGTTCGATGTAAGCGTTGGAGTGGTAGGAGTTGGTGGTGTAGGGGCACATCACGTAGAGGTCCTTAAGAGAATTTGCAGATTTGTTGGAATATATGACATAAAGGAGGGTCTTAGGAGAACCATTTCTTAAAAATGAATGTGCAAGAGTTCGAAAGCCTAGAAGAGTTTCTCAAACCTAAACCCTACTTCTTAGAGTGCATTAAGAAGGGAGTTAAGTCCGAGGTGAACGAGATGGATGGATATAGGGCGCA
>QMSC01000193.1 GCA_003649515.1 Thermoprotei archaeon
GCTATCTGCGACATAGGGAGGGAGCGTGTATACGTCCGATTGAAAGTAGAAGTCCGCGACTCTGAGGACTTTAGGAGAAGTTTAGAGTCTTTCTTCAAGAACGTTGCAAAGGGAAGGAGAGAGATTTGGGTTAGGGCGGAGAAGGGCTCCTCCCTGGAGAAGTTACTCAAGGAACTGGGCTTTACTGAGGCTGGTAAGAGCGTAATAATGGGCCTTGAGCTCAAGGGGGATTATAAGTATTCCGGGGAGCTTGCGTTTAAACGGGTTGAGTGTGATGAGTGGGAAGACTTTAAGAGGCTTCATGATGAAATATTCGTGAATAATCCCTTTTCCTCACCCCTTTCAAAGATTCTAAGGCCATTAGATCCGATTGATGCCAAGGCTTTCATATGCGGGCCTCACTCTGAAGCTTACTTTACCTACTTACGGGAAGAGCTTGTAGGCATAGTAGGATTAAGCCATTACGGGGAGGCAGGTAAGATACCTATTATAGGCCTACTGCCTGAGTGTAGAGGACGTGGCTTAGGGAAACAATTGCTTAACTTTGCCCTAATGCGACTTAAAGAGCTAGGCGTTAAAAGGATAGAGCTGGCAGCTGATGTTCAGAACGTGCCAGCAATGAGACTTTATACATCCGCAGGCTTCAAGATAGTAAAGGAGCATGTCTACTACGTTTTACATATGTAGTGATAAGCAAAGATACCTGAAAGCCTCGGCTGTCACTTACCTTCAACTAACGTTACCGTAAGTTTATATTTTAAAACACTATCTTATAGTGATGGCAAATGTAGAGGAGCTTTACGAGAGGCTTCTCTCACAGTATAGGAACCTATATTTGAACGGCGAGCGCAGGCTTGAGAGAGAAATAAGGTCGCTAATGCATGAGGGACTAAGTAAGGAGGAGGCAATAGCTAAACTCTATGAGAGAGTATTTGGTTCTTCTCTCAGGTATCCGCCTGAAACGGCTCCCAAAGCTAGACCTGAAGATAGACTGGAGCTCGCCTTAGAGGAGTTAAGGAGCAGCGCTAACATGGGGCTCTTGGGCTTCCTCGTTTTCGTCCTCGTGGTCATGCCAATTTTCTTCTTCAATCCACCACTAGGCTTTGCACTTGCCATGATCTCTACTATCATCTGCATGGTCACGTCGTTAACCTCGACTTCATGGAAGTTTCAGGAAACCTTGACGATTGAGGGCGGAGCAGCTTACAAGGATGAAATATTGAGTAGGGTTTCACCCATTCTGCAGGAGATGTTATTGGAGAACGTTAGCGCTAGGAGGGAGGGGAATAGGCTTGTGCTTAAGATTCGCGCTGGGAAAACCGTTATCGAGAGGAATGGCAGGTCCAGTTACACGAAATACGCTGACCTAGGGACATTTACAATAACTGCTGACTTCGAGAAGAGGAACGGGAATCTTGTGGTTGATGTGTGTTATGAGGGAAGCCCTCCTAGAAGGTACGGCGATGTAGCAGCGGAGCTTTTCGAGAAGTTTGTCGTTGGCTTCAGAGCCTCGCTAAGACGCGCATTAAAGGAGGTGAAGCCAAAGGCAGTAATAGAGTTCGACTTCACCAGCCTAATCGAGAAGCTCCTAGAGAAGGGTATAATCCTGAAGGAGATCAAGTGTCCTAGATGCGGAGCGCCCCTAAAACTCCCAGAGAAGGGTAGCACTGTCGTGTGTAAGTACTGTAGCGCTGTTATAAAGGCGATAGATGTATACAGCATATTAAAGGAGAGCTTTGAGGCCCTGAAGAGCCTAGAACCCGATATTAAACGCAAGGTAGTCGAAGAATAGATATTTGGGCATTTAAAATCAGCGAAGCTTCACCCAGTACTCTTCGGCATCCTTCAGAACTATACTCCTCTTTCTAGCTTCCTCGAACTCTTCGGGTGTATATAGGAGCATTTCAACTGAAACCCTGAAGGATAAAAGATTCCTTACAAGAGCATACCTTTTCCCTAAGTCCAATCCCCTAAACTTTGTTGAGACTACTATTAGGTCTAGATCGCTGTCCTTAAGCCAGTCTCCTCTCGCGAAGCTCCCAAAGAGATAAATCTCCACATCCCTGCCAAGTACTTCCCCTACTCTGGTCAGGAATGCTCGTAGTGCTTTCTTCACTTCAATGGGTACTTGCAATTTATCTAAAACCGAGGAGTTCTCCGACATGCTTCACAACCTCTTCTACAACCTTCAGTAAGCGCTCGGCGGTAGCTCTACTAATGCCTTCCCAAGGCCTTTCGAGACCCGCATTAGGATATCTTGCTATAGTATAGTAGGGTGTAAGCTCAGTAACGCCGATCTTTAAATCTTCAGGTAGCTCGATACCAAGCTCGTTTAAAAGCCTGATAAGATCATGCGTTTTAGGAGGTCTTTCTCTTCTTAGTGCAATGAAAGCTGCCCTCAGTGCTTTCTCAACAGCTTGATGGGCTGCGAAGAGAACCCAGTTATTGCGCCTATTACTTAGCGCAGACCTAGCTTCTTCAAGATCTATTAGAGCACCATCAAACCAGTTTCTAGCTTCTTCCCTTACCATAAACCTCAGCACCTAAGTCAAGTTTTCTTTACTGCTATCCACTCCATATAAATATATAAATGCTGGATTATAAAAATTCATAAATCTCATCGATAGAGGCTAAAGCTTTCTCCTTAGCACGAACACTACTAGTATCTGCCTTAGATAAGGTGCTAAATAGCCTCCGCTACAAGGTTTAATCCTCTGCCCAGCTTATAGGGCTGGAGTTCTACTATATCGCCATAAAGCTCTAGCACCTCCCAGCCAGTTTCTTCCAGCATCTTGGCTACCTCGTTTATTCCATAAATCCTCACGTTGTACTCAACTTCTGCTACGAATTCTAGGTCCTTGCCTCTTTTCCTATAGTACCTCCATCTCGTCCTCAGCCTAGAGGTTAAAGGATCATAGGAGGATTTTGATATTGCTACAAGGTCCTCTAACTCCATTATATCCTCCTCCCTGAACTCTCTGGTGAGAAACGACTCCTTGCATGCAGTATCAGCTATTATTAAAATCCCTCCTTTCCTCGTAACCTCTCTAGCCTGTTTGAATATCTCTAGGTCATCAGCTTCCTCAAAGTATCCTATCGAAGTCCATACACTTAAAATGGCGTCAAAGGAAGCGTATTCTGAAACATGTTGACTTAGCTTTCTCACATCCCCCACCATAAACTTAGTTCTAGTGGCGACCCCCCTTTCGCTAGCCTTCTTCCTAGCTTCCTGAA
>QMSC01000194.1 GCA_003649515.1 Thermoprotei archaeon
CACGAATTTTTGGGCTTTGAACTACAGGCTTATCAGCAGACGTTATAAACACTTACTTAGTAGTTCGATACGTTGCATAGTTATAGATGAAGCCCATGTGCTCAAGGATCTTGAAGGAGCGTTCACGTCATATCTCCTGTGTAGGATCTTATTGCGCTTAGCAATGCAATATAAGGGGGTATCGACTGACCCCTTGGCGTCGCTAAGACTAGACCCAAAATTGGAGTATGATGCCCTCGACTGGATACGCGACTACTTAAAGGATAGGAACTTCACTATAGTACTATCATCAGCCACTATTTCTACCGCACCAACGGTAAATGAGAGACGTAAAGATGCCGAAGACTTCGCACGTAATCTTGTTTACCCCAGGCTTTATGAGGTTTTCGAAGGCATATGCAAAGGAAGGGGCTTTAGTCCAATAATATATCATGATCACGACGAGATTTACCAGAAGCTCTACAGTGGCAGTCCTGCTTTCAAGAAGCTTCGTAGGAAAATCGACGTCGTGGTTATTGTTGCCCCGCATCCGATGAGGGGGCTAGAGACCATTGCACAAGCCACGGCGTTGTGCTCCCTATTCTGGTCTAAGGAGTTTGGTCAGAAATTCCTACTATTTGCTGATAATAAGGAGGCTATCGAGCGTCTCTATCACTTCATAAACGATATAATAATAGGCGAACGTGGGGAGATATACGACCACGTCTTTCTTACAGATAGAAATCCAGGCTCTCATATAAGTCATTTTATACGTGGATTGTGGAAAAATTATGGCAACAATTTAATGAGCAAGAGCGATATTTTAGTCAAAGCACTAGACGATCCGCTTTACTGGCTTGCTTTTACATACACTTCTTACTTTAGCGATATCATGACAAGGTACGGAGACTTAAGCAAGGTGCTATCCTTTGTATATAATAACCAGGAGATTCACTTTAATAACCTGCTAGATGTAGCAAAAAGTAGCTGCGACGATATATTTAACAATAGAACACTCCGCTTGGACGTTCATCATGCTGACCTAGACAGGCAGAGAAGGCAAGAGATAGAAGAGAGGCTCAAAAAAGCAGACCTACTAGGCGTTCTCTGTACATCAACACTAGAGCTAGGTATTGATATAGATCACATCACTACGATAATTCAGTACAGACCTCCTATTGCTGCTGAAAGCTTCATTCAGAGACTCGGGAGGGCAGGAAGAAAACCAGCGACTATGTACATAGCTGTAGGATTCCTGCTTCTAAGCAATTTCGACACACTATATCTTAATGAGAGCTACTCAGACGAAGTATTGTTTAGTGTCAGACCTAGACCTCTGCCACTCGAAAACCATCGCGTGCGTGCAAACGCGATCATATACACAATAGTTGACCTTCTGGCATACTTAGATCACAGGACACACTATAGTAGTAGGCTAAGAGATGCAGTGAGGACTGGAGAGAAAATACGAGATATCTACCAAGCGTTAGTAGCGTATGAGAAACCCTTGGTCTCAATTATAGCGAGTTCATTGGGTTTACCCCTAAATGTGGTTAAGAGAGAGTACATAGCATTCAAAGACTACCTAGAAGTACTTTATAACAACCTGAAGAATATAAATACTGCTCCTATGTCTATCAAAAACATTCTTTATGATGCCATAGAAAGACTTCAAGTCCTAAAAAACGATTTAGCCTATAGGATACTTCGACCTATAGGCAGCAATCCAAATTACCTTAAAGACTCGGAAACTTACCAGCGAGTAGTAAGTCAAATGTTTCAAGCTGAATCTACCGTAAGCTCTCTTTACAATGAGTTATACAAACTAGATTTATATTGTGAGGCCTACCCTGAGTATTTAATAAAAAACAGAGACAATATATACAAGGGTATGGGCGATTATCTACAGAAATTACGAGGTCTTCTAGATCTTCTAGATAATTTAAGGCAAATAATTAATGATGCTGTGCTTTACTCAAATATTAATAAAGCAGTAGGGATCCTAAGAGAGATAGAGAGAGATCTTGAAGATATAATGCACTTTGTGCATACGGGTATAGACTTCCTATTCACGCTTAGTCTTAAGCGGATATTGAGGTGAGGGTTATGCAGAGAAGAATAGTTAGTCTATTCAGACTGCTTAGGGAAGGCGCGTTCTTTAGAAGATTAGCACATCCGCTTCACATGGGCAAGAGCACAGTTCAAGAATGCAAACTCGTGATACGGCATTCTCCGGGTCCTAGTGGATTGAAAGAAGGAGCTAAGTGGCCTGTAACAGATGTTTTGTATACGTACCTTAGACCTCTAAACATTCGCCGACTAGAAACTCCTCAAGGTAGACAGTGGTGTATACTACTTCCTCCTTCATATAGTCTTTATAGGGTTAAGTATTTTGACCATACTCGTAGGATAGTTGAAGTTGAGCGTATAGGGAGTTCGCGGCTTAGAACAGGATATCTAGATTACGTTCCGTATAAGTGCTATACTGATTCCTGGTTTAGTTATGAAAAGGGTGAAGAGACATGGCGTGCTTGCGTGCCTGAGTTCGTAACTTACGTCACGTTTGATATGTTACCAGAATCCGATAAGCCGCTGTTATACCTATGCTACAGACGACGCGATCACATTCTCGAGGTGTTGAGCCTCATATATATCTCAAGACCTAGAGGGGCTATAGAAAGCATCCCTGTCACTTACACATATGATTGCTGCTTCGTATGGATTGGAGTAACCAAAGACGACCTACGCGACATGGGTTTCAATGAACCTCCAACGAACTACACAATAGAGGAGATTCGTGGTAGACGCTCGAGGATTATACGTTTCGGGAGAAACTACTCCTACGACGACCTGCTGGAAAACACAAGTGTAACTAGGGTTATACGCTCACACGCACTGGTTAAAGTATATATAGAAGCCTCGAAGGAATTGGGTTACTCTCCTCAACTCATCTCGGGCTTCAAGAATATGGGATTATACATACGCAGAGTACCTCAAATATGCTTTAAGAAAGTGCTCCTAGGATCTCGCCTAAGAACAACTACTACTATGCTATCCTCTGCGCCAGTCTTCATCAACATGGGTGCACTGCCTCAGGGCGGAGGTAAGAGTGGGGGATTAGGGGTTAGAATTGTTAATAGTGAAGGCTTCGAACTTCTCTTCGAAAAGAATGCCCTTAGAAAGATTATTGAAGGAATAATATTTAGCGATATAAAATTGTTTAAGACTCTCTTACTGAAGTACGTATTCTTACG
>QMSC01000195.1 GCA_003649515.1 Thermoprotei archaeon
CCTCACACCGATCTATAGATACAGAGACATATTAAGCCTTTAGACGATGAAGTAGCCTTTTAGAGCTACTGAAGATTTACATAAACTCCAATTTCAGCACTATATCAATACTCTTGAGATCACCAGCGGTATTATATTTAGGAGGTCCCTGTTTTTCTTATCGGCATTGTCGTTATAGAGAGCGAGAAGGATCTACAGTCTTATAGTTTCTTTTTGCTGCTCCATCTCTATTCTCAACATCTCGTAAAATCCACCTATATCTGTGTCAATTAGATAATACTTGTAAGTATTTTAGTCTTTTCTTATTGTTTCATAGGCTTAAATGTTTTCCTAATACCAAAAAGAAACCCCACAAAAAGATAATCTTTCAGTCTTTTCTTATTGTTTCAATAATGGGAGACTTTTCTGATCTCAGGCCTCATGAGCTCGACTGGAAGTTTACCCACCATGATGAAGTATAGTCCAAACACTGCGACTGTGAGCGTTATCAGAATAATGACTACTACCCTTCTCCTCATGGTATATACCTAGGACTATTTTTCTCTTCTCTTTCCAAGCCAGTAGATTAATCCTGCAATCACCAGACAGGTTACTGTGTTGATGGGAGTGAATGGACAGTGGGCATAGTATCCTAGAAGGCAGGACTTACCTGCAGGAGCAGGTACTAGAGTAGATATCCCTAGAACAATAGCTATCAATACTCCAACCCAAAAATACAGCTTCACAGAATAACTCTATCGAAATTATGATAAGAACTAAAATAACATACTAGTTTTTTAACTATGTATTACCCCTAGTAGATGCAATAAGGTTTAAGAATTATCATCAAAAATTTTGGTGTGAAAAACTCTACAGCTGCAGACAAATCAAAATCATCAACACTCTCCAAGCTTTTTAATCACCTCCTTCAACTTCTCTATGATCTTGCTCCTACTCCTATTATCGAGCTCTTTTTCTTAGCTACTACGATATCTAATAGGATATTCAGATACTTTAGAGTTCTCTTTTTATCTAGTGATCCTCTCAAATCGAACTCGTGCATTTCAGAGACATAGATGTAGCTACTCTCTGGACCTAGGTGGCACTTTCTTACCCTTTTCCTCTCCTCTTATGTAGTGTACTGTTAATAGGCATACTTGACTTCCTATCCTTCTCTTCTCTACGTATGAGTATTTTGTCCTATGCCCTACTTAAAACTCTCCTCAATCTCGCAACTGCAGCTATAGTGATGCCTGTAACACTTGTCTATAGCTGTAGACCTACAACCGCATTGAATGTACACCATGTACATTCCCTAGTACTAGAAGTAGTCTAAAAGGGGATGTGAATTTATGATGAATGTAACATCACGAACCTAGTTGTAAATGTTACTAACCTCCTAGGAGTCGCCACCTGATATTAGACATACAATATCAACAACCATCCACAACACGCCAAATACAGCAATACTTATATACTTTTAGAACTGGGGAATAGCGTGAGACTTCCTAAGATTCTTGTAATTGCAGGACTGATCTTCATCGCTATAGGCGCAATCGTGGCCCTTGTTCCAATTACTCAAGAAGTCTGGGAGCCAAAGTCTAAGGTTCTGGTTGATAAGGCTACTACTGTCTACGCAGGAGCTGAGCACACATGGCCACTTACGTACTTATTTTTACGTCCTGAGAATGTGAGGGATCTCGTGGTAAGGGGGTACGTCGAAGAGAAAAAGGGGAGACCCTTCGACCTGAAGATAGAAAACGGTAAGGTCTACGTGGAGGCTACTAACGTCTCCGGCAGACACGAGTTCGAGTTCTCACCAACACCCGAAGAGCTCGAAGAGGGACTGAAATTGAGGGTCTTGAACAACCGAGCCACGATTGAGGTTGTCGAGGACTTCATCGTAGAGACCTTGACCGTTTACTCCTTCTCGGATAGCTCTTATCTCCTCCGCGCTCCGTTGCTCAAGCCTCCTAAGTCAGTTCCAGTAGAGATTACTGGGACAGCCGAAGGGGCAAGAGGATATTCATTCAACTTATACGTGCTAGATGAGAGGAACTACGAGAGATGGGAGGCTAAGGTACCGTTTGAAGCTTACTATGAGGGCAGGAACGCCTCATCCTATGAGTTTACATTCACAGTACCAGCAGAGAAATGCACTAAGTACGTCTACTTCGTGGTGGAAAGACTCCCAGTGATCGAGCTTAAAAAGGAGACATTGATCGATGAAACACTGACAATATATCGGTGGATGAAATATTCGTATTGGTTTGTCCGCCCGCTGTATAAATCACCTGCAAAGAACGGGATCGTGGTTAAGGGTACTGCTGAGGAAGCTAAAGGTCACCTCTTTAACCTATACTTCCTCGATGAAACAAACTTTGAGCGTTATAAAGCAGGATTAACATATAAATCATATTGGGAGGGCAAAAGAAGATCTTCATATAAGTTCGAGTTCACGATACCTCTAGAGAAGGCGACAGAATACCTTTACTACGTTGTCGAGAGAGTTATGCCTGGTGTGAAGTTGAATGTTTACATATCAGCTACCAAGAGCTGGTATGAGGATATAAGGCCACGTCTTTCAGTAATGATAGATACGAAAAAGTCCTACACCAAACCAATTGATATCACTGTACGCTATCACGTAGAGGCATCATGGGAGGAACGAACATACGCTCACGTGCTAGCTGGTCTGTTCGCTGGAGCGATCTTGGTGGGGCTGGGCTTCATACTTCTGATCGCATCTGCTATAGCCAAGTACGTCTTCAAACGATAGGAACAGCACTTCTCTATTCCTTTCGTACTTCTTGACTACCTAAATACATTAAAGAAGCAACAGCACTACACTTTAGCATCCTCATTAAGGATCTAGAGTAGTTTCACTACGGTAAAAATTTAAATTTTTGATAAACCATATTGAGTGGTACAGTTGTATCGCTCCTGATTGGCCTATAGGCCTTATATGATGGAGTGGAAAACTGTACCGTACATCTTTAATGAGTGCCCGAGGGGAGCAAACACCCTGCGAGGGGGCACTCGGGTATGATACAGGAGATCGATAGCCCGTACCCCTAAATAAGGGGGAACGTACAGCAGTACTCCCTTAAGGGGAGAAACGTATAGCGTGTAAGATTGGAGGTGGAGACTGAATACCAAAATCCAGTACTAC
>QMSC01000196.1 GCA_003649515.1 Thermoprotei archaeon
ACGACAAAAACCGAGATTTT
This sequence comes from Thermoprotei archaeon, assembly GCA_003649515.1. Lineage (GTDB taxonomy): Archaea > Thermoproteota > Thermoprotei > Thermofilales > B20-G17 > B14-G17. The sequence goes on from QMSC01000196.1 coordinate 21, forward strand.
CAGAAAAAAGCTGTTAGAAAGATTAAAATGGTAATCCTTAAATATTCGAGAAAGGTTATAGGTTTGAAAAAATTCCTCGCGAGGCGCGATGAGGGCTGGGGTGGGATTAGGCAGGCATCTCGTAGTGGAAATGTACGATTGCAATCCAAGCATACTTGATAGCCTTGAGACTATACGTCAAGCCTTGCTAGAAGCAGCAAAAGCCGCTAACAGCATGGTGTTGGGGGACTATTTTCATAAATTCTCTCCTCAGGGAGTAACGGGCGTAGTCATAGTAGCAGAGTCACACCTTTCTATTCATACATGGCCCGAATTCGGTTTTGCAGCACTTGATATATTCACTTGTGGCAAACATGCAGACCCGTGGAAGGCCCTAGAAGTCGTCAAAGATGCTTTAAAACCTAAACGAATAATGGTTATAGAAATGGCGCGAGGTCTTTGCGAAACTATTAGTGAAGCCGAGGAGACAAACCTATCTGAAACGGATAAAATAAAGAATTAACTAGTATTTTTGAAGAAGGAGTTCAATCCTCACTTTAACCCTACTTCGTAAAAATCACTAAAAGTGATAGTAATTCTCTCAAGTAGAATTTTAGCTATAGGCTTATATCGCGATGTAAACAGGTTCTCTATCAGTCGAAATCCTACCCACCTTACTCATCTGTTCCTTAACGTTCTTACTAATGGCAAAGAGCGAGAAGTGTAAATTTGAGTCGTAGTATCGTAGGGGGGCCTTTAGGTCATTTTGGATACTGTACTTTAAGGCTTCCTGATTTACTTTCAGAGGATCATACTTTTTCGAGCCTATGACGAAGCCCCAGTCCGAGAGAAAGGATGGGATGAATGCTTTATAGGCCCTAGTTACAGGGAAGACAGCTGAGATCGTGTTAAAAATCGATGAGAATACTTCAATATTATAGTACGTTGAAGTCGCCTGTGTAACCATAATACCATCTGGCTTTAAAACGTTGTATATGAGCTCGTAAAACTCCTTTGTATAAAGCTTATATGCTGGACCTTCTCGAGTAGGGTCCGTTAGGTCTAGGATTACCACGTCAAAAGTCTCAGCGTCGCATTTTTCTACGAAATTCCTCCCATCTGTGAATATTAATTCTGCCCGGGGATCTTGAAAGGAACCTTGGTGCCATTCTTTCAAGAATTTCTGGCAGAGATCCACCAATTCCCTATCTATATCTACCATAATTGCCTGGACTACTTTTCTGTGCTTTAATACTTCGCGTAGCGTAGCTCCTTCTCCTCCACCAATTATCAGGACGTTTTGAGGGTTGGGATGAGAGAACATTACAGGATGCACTAGAGCCTCGTGGTATATATATTCATCACTCTGCGTAGATTGGGTTTTTCCATCGAGAAAAATATGCTTTCCGAACCTAGTCTCAACTATGTCAACTCTTTGAAACCTTGTCTCGCCCTGATAGATTACGTCTCTAATGTACCAGATATGGGCGTCTTCAGGAGTGATCCATTCAATAATGCATCTCCACTTAGCCTCCATATAGTTTCCCTCTATTCTCTATAGCTCTAATATTTTCCGTTCAGTTAAAACAATCATCCTTTTAAGGTTTTAACGCGATCACGAGATAAAGGGAGGTAATTAAGAAGGGAGTTGATAGTAAAAGCTGATAAAAGAAGATCGTCCGAAGACTCTTTTTATCGATTTCACATGTCTTTAGGAAAATTATCTTGTTTAGCAATGCTACGGCAACAGCTAGAAGGCTGGAGGCCAGCATTATTTTAGGAGCAATCCTGTAGCCTATCATAAGGCTGAACGAGGAGAAGATCACTGCCTCCGCACTCATGAGACCTCCTAACGCGGCTGAAACCAAAGCTCCAAAATTCCCTCCAATTAGAGCCGCGTAAGTGTTCATTACTAGGATTGCTAGGAAAACTATCACTGCCTTGAAGGCTATTGCATAGCTTATCGGCTTTTCAGACGGAAATTTAGCACCAGGTTTTAGTTCCCCGATACCTCTTCCAATGACCTTTAACAGAAAGAGCCCTATGAGTATCGCTGGTGACGCCGCTAGTGCTATATGCTCGATAAGATAGCTCTGCTCACCTATTGGCATGGAAAAAGCTATAAGCCCCAACAGAAGAAATACGTTTCGAATGATCATGGCTAACGACGCCGTCAAAGCTCCCTTAACGGCAATCATGCCTTTGCCCAAGTCTCTCGCAATTTTACCTAGGCTAATAACCGTCGCCTCGCTATGAACTAGTCCCCCAAAGAAGGCGAAATAAGTAAGCGCAGAGGGACCGACGATCTTCATAGTCATATACCCGATGTATGATAAGATCAAGATTATTACAAAGAATATGTAAAGAACTCTAATGTTTATTATGTGGAGAAGAGGATCGGTTACATCGCTGCCCATAAAGAAGGGGCCTAATAGGAAGACTATTATTCCTATCTCAAGAGCTGATAATAGTTCCCTGTAAGTAACGCCCTTTATGGCCTTCTCGATACTCAACTTAACCGCTAGCATGAAAGTTGCGAAAACACTTACCGCTATTCCTTCAATTATTAGCCCTAAACCTATTGTGGCTCCGATAGTATATGCAAGCACTAGTGCAACTAAGGTTGTTATTCCTGCCTCCTTAGCTAATACTAGTCGATAATAGCTATAGAATGCAAGGATCGCCATTATCAACCCTGCTATTACTATTGAGATAGCGAAGCCAGGATACGGATGCTTTAGAAGAAAAATGTATTCAGGAAGGATCATGGTAAAGCATCCAAGCAAAGATATGAAACCGAAGCTGCGAACACCTGGAGTCTCAACGAACTTTTCACTCTCGGCTGTGACAGAAACTCTAGCTTTCTCCCTTTCAAGTCCTATTAGAGCCCCTGCTAGGAAACTTATCACGATCTTTACTATTAGGCTCCAGTTAACGACTTGATCCATCTCACGTATACCTTCCTGTTAAAGTCTCTGGTGTAGCTGATTAGTAGCTATTCTACCTCCAGCTTAATAAATTTCAGCTCAGAAATTTTCTCCAGCACCTCACCTATGAAGTCGTCAACTTCCCTCTCGTCTATACCTCTCTTCTTTAACCTACTTTTGATTATTCTTTCCACGACAGCGTAGCTC
>QMSC01000197.1 GCA_003649515.1 Thermoprotei archaeon
GTAGAGATCACTGGGATACTTCCTATATTCAAGAATAAAGTACGGTCAACTAGCGTTAGTTAATGATAGAAAAAGAAAATATCTTTAGATTAAGTATGAGAGAGGTTCTCTCACAGAAGATCTCATCAAAAGAGAACTGAAAAAATGGATTTAATTGAGGATTTATCATCTCATAACTCTCCGGTCCTCCTCAATACCCCCTAAGACGTCTCAGAAGCTCATCTATAGTTTCGAACTCTTCACGAATAATACTTTTAAGCACACTGTCCGTGAGTTCTCCAGCAAGCTGTGCTTTTCGACAGTGCTCGCACATTACTAAATGCTTCAGGATTTCCAGGTAGAAACCACTTTTCTCCCTCCGAAGACCGTTTTCAAGAATCAACCACGCGTTCCCAGGCCGGCCTGGATGTGGCTCTACTGCGATGACCTCTCTGGGGATTTTGAGTACTTTTCGCATATGCTCAGTTACTATAAACCGCGTGTTTCTCACCTCGTATATAATACAACCTCGCAATCTTAATATACATGTCAAAATCCCTCATAAGGAGCCCTATCTAGTAGAATTTTTTTGAACTATCATAGATCTTCTAGTACTAACTTCACTTCCTCGATATTCTTAAACCTCACAAAAAGCATATAACGACCTAGACTAGAGCCAGACAAAGGTCTTCAACTGGTCTATCTTGTCTAGGCAAACTATTATCCTCTTTTTCTTCGCTAAGTTTTCAAGTCTTGTTATTAGCCCGCTAGCGTACTCTCTCCCATGAACTACGAAACCTAATCCACGCAGTATTTCGCATAAAACATCATGTGTACTCCTATACTTCCAGCAGTTCACGTAAACCGAGATATCCTTGAAGTAACTCTGAGAATTCACTTAGCGATAGTAGTCTTATCAGTTCCTATGGACCTACTAGGAAAACGTTCTCTATAAGCCTGTTACGCAGAGCTGGCTTTAGGCATCTTTCTAATTCTCTGAGCTGACCCTCCCTGTGCAATAATCTAGTTGGGATAAAGACCTATGTTAGAGGAATCTCATTAAAAATTATCGTTTCATCATCGTATTTCATGTTGATTTTTATCAGCTCATATTCATATCAACTATGTTCTAGTAAAAATTCCGTTAAAATTCTCATAGGCCCTACTTTAACATCACATCGAGCCAAACCACTAACCTATTTGTTATAAGTGAGTACATGTATAGTATGTCTCTCTTTTTGTCTTCTCTGATATCAGGCCCGCCTATTCTGCATTTCCAAAACATTTCCTGGAATTCACCTGGTCTAAGTCCTTGGTTTATGAACTCTGTTTGCGAGGCGCTCTTCCTCCAAGAAAGAATAAATGAAACCTCTGAGATGTGGAAAAACCTCTCTTCTATTTGTAGTCCTTCTCTCATTATTAAATGATAAAACGTTACACGATATGGGAGAGAAGGTATGACCGCAAGTGGAAATGCAATATATGGGAAACCGCAGATCTCCCATTCAAGTTCTAATAACTTTTGCAATTGCAATCTATTAAAGTAGATTCTTCCATTCCTATGTACCCTTTTTGATTGAACAAAAATGATTTTTCTGCCACTAAGTTCAAAGGCTATATCAGCCCCTGTTATGTGTTCTCCCTTTCTTGCATGAATAAAAGCGATCTTAAGAATATACCCATTACGTTCAAATGTTTTAACCCAGGGCTTCTCCCAGTCATGCCGCCTTCTCCACCCCTCATCCACTAATTTCCTACATTCTCTATCAATATATCCTCGCACATAGTAAGGCTCCGGTTCTAAGCGCCTTAGTAGCATCACAGCTAGTGAACCAACACTTTTTATATCCTCATAGAAAGTTGTGAAACTCATTCAAGCACCTTTAAGCCAACTATTTGTGATCACTTCTATCAATCTATCGAGAGAAAAGCAGTGTTAAATATTTATGCTTTAAAATGTAATATTATCTTGAAATTTTGGAAATGCTAAATGTGTGTTAGGGATATGTAATTGTGTCGTTTCTCTCACTCTGGGCGTTTCGGCACAGTTACCTGACCCTAACATTTAGATGGATGAGGGGACTAGTGGTTTTGTGAAGAATAGACTTGAAGTGCACAGATATGATAGAAAGTTGAAAACCTTCTAAGGAGAATAAGGAATTCTAATATCGATAGTAGAAGCAAGGAGCTTATTCTCAATTTTTACTCTAATTGTTTAACCAGAGGATTAAGTAAGGCTAGGATAGTGAAGTATCTTGAGACTCTTGAGAGGATTGCTAGGTTCTTCAAGAAGCCTTTCGATGAAGTGACGAAGGGTGATGTAGCTGAGTTCGTTAGAAGCGTTGAGGAGAGCGACTATTCTGAATGGACTAAGCGCGACTACAAGCTTATCTTGAGGATATTCTTCAAGTGGCTTAAGAATAGCGAAGAGTATCCTGAGGAAATTAGCTAGATCAAGGCTAGAGTGAGGAATAGCAATATGCTTTCTGAGGAGCTTCTCACAGAAGAGGAAGTTAAGAGGCTCGTAAAGCACGCAACTAATCTTAGGGATAAAGCTCTAATCTTAACGCTATATGAGTCTGGGTGTAGGATAGGTGAGCTACTTTCGCTTAGGTAAAAGGTCTGAGTACATAATCAGGATTAAACCAAGGGCCAGGAAATAAGATAACGAAATTTAGAGTGGTTTAACTTACAATTCTATAACTGATTTTCTTCTTCTCAAATTCTCCAGGAGCCATTCTGTGTAAAAGATCCGCTAGTTTTTGTCTCATTTCTATAGCGAATTCTATTATCATTTTCAGTTCTTTTCTTTCAAACTCTTTATTCGGAAATAGGATTTTAGCTAAACCAGAGGCAACTCTGTAAATTCCAATCTCATCTCTTATCGTAACGTTCTCTAGCTCTACCATAGAACGTATAAGTGGCCCGAAATCTAATTTCCTCAACTCGTGTAAGATTTCCGAGAAATAGTCAACGGAGAACCCGTAGTTTTTGGAAAGATGAATTTCACTCTTCTTTATTTTCGGAATCTCCCAACCGGGTATTACGCCATGAACTCTATCTATGAATGCTGTATCATTTCTCATAAACTCAGGCAGAGCATAATTAATATCTTCAGCCGGAACGTAGCCCATAACCTCAATATTACCCA
>QMSC01000198.1 GCA_003649515.1 Thermoprotei archaeon
AGCGTAATAGTACGGAGCAATAATTGGTGTTTCCGCTGCTAAAGCTTCAATCATGGTTAATGGTACAACATCGTATCGACTTGGTAATATAAATATATCACAAGATCTTAATAAGAGTCTCTTGTGCGTATCACTTACTCTACCTAAAAATAGTACATTGTCTTCTATGTTAAGTTGCTTTTTTACTAACCGTTTTAGAGAAAATAGCTCAGGACCGCTACCTACTATTAATAATTTGCTTAAAGAACGAAGTCGATCTTCAATAGATGCATATGCCTTTATCAGTATATCTACCCCCTTCATTTTATGTAATCTCCCTATGAAGAGTATGAGTTTCTTTGACATGGGAAGATTTAGAAGTGATCTAGAGGAATTCTTTGGAGGCAAGTTCATGAAGGGTTTGAGGTCTATAGACTGCGGTGTAATATAGATTTTATGTTTACTATAGACATTGGAAATTAAATTATAATGATAAATGCTAAATACTGTTATTGCATCGACATGCCTAATAAGATGGCGAAAGTAGGTTATATAAATGTGAGGATGCAGTATGTACCCTCTGAGTTCATTAGGTAGATCAAATGGTGACCAGTGCAATGTGTATAAAACCGTTTTATTTTTTGTTTTTATATATGGAAGCATAGTCAGAAAATCTATGTGATGTATATGAATAATATCACTTACATATATTTTTGATGTAAACTTGCAGATTACATCGACTGCTCGGATAATACGAAATGGCATAGTTATATCACGAAGGATACGACTTCTCTGTACTTTGTTAAGTAATGTTTTTAGAATAGAATCTATGAAACTATAGCTGTAGCTATCGGAATTGAAATTTTGAAAAGAAATTTCATATATTTTATACAAATTTCTATAATATAAATTTAAGTAATACTTTAAATTGTAAATAAATCTTTCTCCTCCTCCCCAAAGAGATTTACTAGGTAAGAATGTTAAATGCAGAAGACGCATTTTATCCCGGAGTTCAATGACATGCCTCTTGATATAAATTGAATCCATTATTGTAAACATTTATTAGTATGATTCTGGCAATGCTAGAGTTACGTATTAATTTTAATTCATTTATGCTATCACTTATGTAAATTAGAATTACTTTATTGCCATACTTTCTTTTAATAAGCGAAAGAACTCGCACCTTACTTCTTTTTGTAATCTCTCTTATTGTTAAAGGATTCTTTTTGATTATCGTCGTAGCTACTATAGTTTTTATTTTTAATTGCTTCGAAATTAAGGTTCTATGGAGAAAAGCATCTATAATGTCGCGTACTCCAGCAGATAAAATTATAATTTTACAATCATATTTCTTTACTAAGTCATGTAAAAGTTCTAGTACATTATTTTTAAGTGTTAATAATCTCGCACTTATTCTCGAAACCTTTGCGAAGTCTATGTTGTTCTTATGTATGAGTCTAAACACAATCAAATACCTAACAAGGTCTATATCATTATTGCGAAGCATAGACAAAAACCATAACATGGGCGACAATCTTGGAAGTAGGAATAAGAGCACTTTATAAAATACTCTTGCTAGAGAATTGGTCAAAGATGAAATGATGAGCTGTGCTAGAATAATTGAAGAATTTTCTTTAACTATAGTACCGTCGAAATCCACAATGAAAAAGATCTTTCTATTGATATTTTCTTCCATAATATTATTCTCTAAGAATTTATTGGGCAGATGTTAAAGAATAATACTTATAAAGTCTTTAGTTACGATATTTTAACCTAGTTATCGACGTATAAATATGCCTCTTATGCTAAAGTATCCCTTTACCATGCAAAAAGTATTATAAGATCTCTATCCTTCAACCTACCTATTGAAGCGATTGAGTAAATAACAGATCTAAGGATTTTAAGCTTTAGCAGATCTTCAACTTTTATACGGGGTCTAGCATTCTTTGTGATAAGCGGTGGATGGAAGTACTTTATTTGAAAGCCAACAGATTTGAGTTTTTCGATGATAGTATCGATATTTCCGTAATTTAAGTGGATTTCAGCGACGAGGGTTTCAATGCGTTTTAATAGTGCTGGATCCAGATGTTTGAATACATCGAATTCTGCCCCCTCTACATCTATCTTAAGCGTTATACTATCATCTTGATCAACGTATTCTTCCACTATCCTGGTCAACGTTGTTGCAGGTACATTGTAGCATTTAGACGAGGCTCTCGTTACTATCGTAGCCCCACCGCTATGTGTAGATTCGTATAGCTTGACATTCTGCTTCAGTACATACGTACCTACGATAGCGGCATTTATGGGAATTACATTCCATGCATTGTTTATAACTCTATTGATTTCGAGGAGTCTATAGTTTACGGGGTGAGGTTCTATTGAAATAACTTTCTTTGCGTATATCGCTACAATCAAAGAGTATAGACCTACATGAGCTCCTGCATCAATAACCACTTTACCTTTAAGGTTCTCAATATGGAACATTGGTAGGTATTCGTACTCTCTATTGAGTAGAATATCTTTGATACTTACCCAATATTGATCGTCAGGAGTAAAGACCTCATAGTTTCGCGCTTCTACACTAAACTTTACTTTGACTATATTACCTTTAGCTCCTAGAAGTCTATTGATAACTTTAAGAACCTCAGTTTTTCGAACTTGGCTAGCCATCAATGACACTCTTAATAACTATTATGAAGGCTCTTGCTGTCTTGTCCCAGCTGTATTGCTGCTCCTGTCTATAAGCAATATGTGCTCGAGAGATCAAATGTAGTCTTCGTTATTAATGAGTTTGGTGACTAATAAAGGGGTCTTTGATCTGCGTGTTCATGTGCTTTTCTTAATTATCATAATCATAGTTGGTATATTGGTGATGTGTTTAAGTATGATATTCCTAAGTATATTGCCATATCTATATCATCTAGCCATTCTATAGCCTTCTCATAACCTAGCTTAATCGCCTGTTCAATCCTCTTCCTGAGAATACTAAGGCCAATAGACAACACCCTATACCTAGAGACTATATAGGATTCTATTTTCTCAAAAATTCTCAGGAGTACCTTTTTGAGAGTAGGACTGCTTATTCTGGATAATCTTCTAGCCAAGTAGAGTATTGCTTTTTCATCGGGGTGGAGTTTGAAGTA
>QMSC01000199.1 GCA_003649515.1 Thermoprotei archaeon
ATATGAGAACATTGTACCCCTTTAAAATTAAGGGGATAGCTTTCTCTTGAAGAGGGTTTAGGCTAGTGTACCCCTGCTCCAGGATCACTTTTACGACTGCTGGATGAAGCCCTCTAAAAGACCTTTGCATCTCCGATTCTCTACCTTAATTAGTATTACTAAGCTAAACACATAAGGTGAACGGAAGCTATTATAAGTTATCCCCCCTACAAACCCGCTTTTAAGGTCGGAAAGATAAGTAAAAATAGCATGTTTGCCACTAAGTAAATGGGAAGAGATGTGGTAAGACTCTTTCGTCGAAAAGAGAAATCTGATAAAGAGCAGAAACCGAGAGTACAGCAGCCACCGATTTCAAAGAGAGAACTACTTTCAGCCAAGCCTATAAGAAACCCCATGATTGAGTGGGATAAGGAAGAAGATGGTACTGTGATCATATACCTTAAGGTAGCGCCAAGCAGAGTTGAGAGGTTCTTCATGGGAAGGGCATCGGAAGAGAGGGTAAAGAGAATAGTGTTGGACGAAGTCGGTAGCTTTGTCTGGAACCTTTGCGACGGCCAACATACTGTAAACGACATAATTGAGGCTCTAAGTGAAAAGTATAAGCTCAGGAGAATAGAGGCTGAGAGATCCCTTTTAGAGTTCCTTAAGATGCTTTCACAGAGGATGCTTGTGGGGTTCCTACTGAGTGAGAAGAAATGAACATAGGAATAAGGGTCCCTTGGAGAAACTTAGGAAAACACCTCTATGCATATCGCCTGCTCTTCGATGATGCTCCTGTTGAAGTGTCATTTAAAGATATAAATGAATTTGAAAATGAATACATAGTTGATATAACGAGTGCCCTTGAAGACGTCTTCAGCAACATACTCTCGCTTCGCATACCCATCGATGTCTCTCACGACAGTGAGCGAAACTTCGAGTTGCTTGAGAAAGCTGCATATATTGCAAGCGAAACTTTAGCTGAAAATGTGGTCGTCTCTACGCGTAGAGGAGATCTAAAGGAGACCTGGCTTGAGAAAATTCATGAGCTAATGTCATCTTATAAACTAAGGCTATGCTTCGATCTCTCCCAGATACCTGAGTGTTGCGAAAAGGATCTCTTCGAGACTTTAAAGGAAATGCCTCGAGGAGTTTTCAAGATATGCTATAACATCGGTAAAAAGGCTCTGGAAGGTCTGTCAGAGGAAGAAATACTGCAGGACATGGCCAGCATCTTAGGTCTTCTGCAGATAATATATCTCTCTAATGTCGATGAAAACGGATTACAGGTGCCTCCTCTAAGCTTCAACGGCAGGATCAATATGGCTCGTCTGCTTGAAGATATAGCAGAGGAGATACCTAGCCTCTGTTTAATAATAGACCATTCAATTAGCCCAGAGCAGGATTATAGAGAACTCGTAAGACTAAGGGAGTTTATTCTGAGTCTGACTGAGAAGGAGTAGTTCGAGCAAGCTTGGCCTCTTGCTCCTTTATAAATTCATCTATACTTTTAGGCCTAGGCTTAATTATAACCCATCCAATCCACGCTACAAAGAAGACCACAAAACCCACTATTAATGCGATGGGAATTACGACAACCCACCAGGTCCAGGCTTCAGGATCATTTTTGTGGACCGAGATCCATTTATAAAGCGAGTAAGCGTAGAACATTCCGAAAACGAGTGCACTTACCATTATCACTATTCCCAAGTACTTGCTGTTATCGCGCTTCCTCTTGCCCATAGGTTCACCCACCATTTGCTACCTCAGCAAGGCTATCAGGGTTAATTATTTAATTTTTAAAAATATATAGAGACTGTATTGATCAGTCATGCTACGCTCACTATTGCATCTACTAGGAATATATAAACTCTACGAAAAGTGGCTTTACAGTCAAGTTAAGCACAAGCCTATACCGCAACACGTAGCCCTTATTCTCGACGGCAATAGGCGGTGGGCCCTTAAGAAGAAGCTTCCCCCATGGTTCGGCCATAAAGAAGGGGCTAAGAAACTAAAGGAGGCTTTAAAATGGCTCCTTGATTTAGGCGTCCACACAGTGACCATCTATGCTCTTTCCACTGAGAACCTAAAGAGAAGTAGAGAAGAGCTGAAAGAGCTCTTTAAAGTCTTTGAAAAGCACTTAAAAGAGGCACTTGAGGATCCCGTACTCGATAAATACGAAGTTCGGTTTAAGGCGATCGGCAAGCTAGACCTTCTTCCGCAGGGAATTCAAGAACTCTTAAAGAAGCTTGAAGAGAAAACCTCCTCTTACAATAAACGCTTTCTAAACGTGGCCGTAGCGTATGGGGGAAGATGCGAGATCATTGAAGCCGTGAGAAAAATTACACGAGATGTTCTTGAAGGAAAGATATCACCCGAACGGATAAATGAAAAGCTCTTTGAGAAGTATTTATTTACAGCTCATCTGCCCAACCCTTCACCCGACCTAATAATTAGAACGAGTGGAGAGGAAAGATTGAGCAACTTTCTAATATGGCAATCTGCCTACTCGGAATTCTGCTTCCTAGATACATACTGGCCGGAGTTTCGCAGAATAGACTTGTTAAGAGCCGTGAGAACCTACCAACAGCGTCAGAGAAGGTTTGGACGCTAATAATATAAGTCAAATAGAAAATTATAAACTACTCTAAAGTTTTGAAATGTGATCGATATGAGCAAGAAAGCCATGTCGATAATTATCATACTGATACTATTGCTCTCAACGCTAATGTCCATAGTGCTCCTAGTCTGGCGCTAGTGTAGGAATAAATTTATTAGCATTACATGGCAAAGCATTTTACTGGTGAGTATTAATGGGTGGCAAGAAGAGGCCGACAATTTCGCAGCTCGAGAAGAAAATGAGAAGGGAAAGAGGGAAGAAATCGGAGAAAAGTAGAGAAGCTAAGAAGCTAACTATGGAAGTAGGGTCCACAGGAGCGTTAACATCGGTATCGCTTGACAACCTTTATGAAGAACTTAAGAAGTTTAAGGTCATCACCCCCTATCAAGTAGCGACTGCATTTAAAATTAAAATAGGATTAGCTAAACAGGCTCTTCGAACTCTAGAGAAACAGGGTCTCCTAAAGCTTATTGACAGGAATAGGAGAGTAGCAATATACGTGCCTGTAGCTTCCTAGCACCACTGA
>QMSC01000200.1 GCA_003649515.1 Thermoprotei archaeon
CTCCTCCCAAACACAGCAGGCTTCTCTACTTCTTTACGATTGTGATAAGGCGCTTCATAACGTTCATTAACGACCTTAGGGAGACCTACGTTTACGTGATCTTAAATAGACGAGATACCTCAAGGGAAATAGACCTAGGCTATTACTACTTAGTTACCTGTCTTACGTTAGGCATCACCTTATCAATACTTGTTGTGATCTCATACGAGTACAGCCAAATTCTCATGTGGATCATCTTCCTCACATGCCTATTTATGATATTCCCGTCGATAATAGCTATAAGCAAAATAGACGAGCTGGACCAGGATCTCAAAAATATTATAGGGGTTTCTTGGCGAGCTCCCGGTGAAATTGTCGTGAGGGATGGTGATGTTCTCCTAAGCATAAGGGAAGGGATAATTCTCCTTGGCCTATCCATAGGTACGGGCATAGTCGGCATAATTACAACCCTAGGGGCGATCCTCATTAAGGCGTCACTCATTTTCACAATAGTTCCAGCAACTTTCGACATGATCTCGCTGATAACGGCCTTAATGGAGTTCACTGGGTTAAAGGTAGTCCTAAGAGTCATGAGGGACATTGAGGGACTCGGAATAGGACTGCTAAACTTGCTTCCTATAGTTTCCTGGAGCATTTACGGCGGTGGAATCATATGTGTGCTTCTCCATAGGTTCAAGTGGATAACGTCGATAGACCTTATTCTAACGTTCATTGCTAGCATATGGATACTCATAGCAATGCTCTCAGGAACGCTTTCTGGACACTTTAAGTGCTCCCTTAAATCTCTTGCCAAGCGTATTATTCTCTTCATAATACCGCTTCTCCTCTTACTAGTTCACTAATAGCTGTGAGAAAAATTCACCTTTTATAGGGCTTTTCAATCAGTATATCGGGATATATAAATGAAGTCTCTAGAGTTTATTTTGAATAGGCGTACCGTAAGAGTATTCAAACGCAGACCTCTAACGGACGAGGAGATTAGAGCTCTAATAACAGTTGCGTGTTATGCCCCAGCTGGAGGGAATGTATCGCTATGGGAAGTTATTGTAGTCAGAGGTAATAGCCTTAAGGAGAGATTAGCGAATGTATCCCTAAATCAAGAATTCATAGGGACTGCGGGGGCGACTTTCGTCTTCTTTGGAGGGAGGGAGCATAACGTCTCAGCTGCCATAGAAAACCTCCTCCTAGCGGCTCATGTCTTGGGTTTAGAAGGATGTTGGGTTGGCAGCTTTAGTAGGGAGAAAGTCGCTGAAATACTCAATATACCTAGGGAAAAGCCCATAAACGCGATAGTTGCTGTAGGAGTTCCGGACGAGCCAGCTACAAACCCCGGCAAGAGATTTCCCGAGGAAGTCATGCACCTAGAAAAGTATGGAGAAAGAAAAGTGAGCAGAGAGCTTCTAAAGATGATTTTAGATCAGGCTAGAGAGAAAGTACAAGAATTTAGGAGACTTCTGAGAGAGCTTGAAGAAAAGCACGGCGCAGAAAGTTACCATGTATACAGGCTTGAGGAAAAGTATTCTGCCTTCGTCTTCGCGCCAATCCTCTCGAGGATAGAAAAAGTTCTGAGGGAGCTTAATTTGAGCCCTAAGCTTGCTGATAGGATAAAGGAGGAAGTAGCAGGATATAGGAGGGGAAGAGGGGAAAGGCTTCACAAGACAGGTGATATAAACTCTCTAGAGGTAGTTCTATGGGAAAGGAAATACTCGCGAGAAATATTTCCAAAGCTCATAGAGGAAATATCATCTGAAATTGAAAGTCTCTTAAATGTCTCGTAAATATCTAATTTCCCCTCGATGAAGGCCTCATAAAGTAATTGTTCAATATATTTTCTTTTGTTTTATCACACATGTATTCCAATGCTAGATATGCTTATATTCCTCTGAGAAGAGATTTTCTTGAACAGTTGACCCGACGAATATCGGGAGGGTGAGCTCTGAAGCTCATATTTCCAGTATATTAGGGGCTGGGACATGTGTCCTCAACAGACTTAAGGTATGAGGTTGTAAAGAAAATAGCAAAGTTGGCAGAAGACATGGCCTTACAACTAGAGGAAATCGTGGAGGGAGAGGGTATAGAAGATCCTGAGGAAATCGAAGCGCGTATAGATGACATTATAGATGAAAATTGGAGACGGTTGACGAGGATCGTTACAGAGGCTCTGGGATCCGGTGCACATAATGTGAAAAAGACAGTTGAAAGGGCAGTCTTGATAATTAAGGAGTTTCTCTTAGGAGATATTGATGAGAGCATATTGAAGAAAAAACTAGGAGATATGCTTGAAGGGGAAAGCTCTACGAAAGACTAGAGTTTCACGACAATGCCTAGCCTCAAAAACCTTGATGTAGGGCTTCGTCAAGAGCTTGCAACACTGTATCTAAGAGACCCCTTAAATCACGTATACCTATTTTATAGCTTAACTCAGGAACCGGAAAAGTGCTACATTTTGGTGAACCATGAAGGTGACCGCCTAAGAGGATATATTCTCCTCAGAAAGGCTCCTCGAGCAATACAGGCCCACGTTTACGGCGAAGTAGGAGACCTTTTGGATAAGTTGCGAAATGCGAGGTTCAGAATACGTGTGGCTGAAGATCTTGAAAGTTCTATTTTAGAACGTTTAAAAAGCGTGGGGAGGGTAGAAAGGGTGGAGAAGTACCTTAAAATGGTCGTTGACTCCGGGAATTTTAAGGCGTTCTCGCCCAAGCGAGCCATAAGGCTGACAGGCAAGCATTTGGAACACTTCATAGAGTTAGAGGAAAGTAAGGGGAGGCACATAAGCGCTTCCAAAGCCCTTAAAGTCTTAGAAAAATGGAGGTATTACGGCGTATTCGTAAGCGGTAAACTCGTGTCCGTAGCATGCGCCTTCATAATGCTTCCAGAAATATGGGTTATAGGTAACGTGTACACGCATCCCGACTTTAGGGGTAGAGGTTACGCGAAAATAGTGACCTCTGCTGTAACGCAAGATGCCCTAAATCATGGTGCAAGAGTTTTGCTTCACGTAAGACAGGATAACGAGATAGCCATTACCGTCTATAGAAAAATAGGTTATTCCGTGATAGGTAGGGAAACTTGGATAACTTTTGAACGTAATACTACTTCGAGGAC
>QMSC01000201.1 GCA_003649515.1 Thermoprotei archaeon
AGGAGCTAGAAAGACGATGCATAGGATTCGACGAAAACTACTTGGGAAGAGTTGAAGAGGAGAAGAAGAAGAGAAGGAGGAGAAAGGCTAGGAAAGCAAAGTAAGACCCTTATTTTTGACTAGCCCTTCTCCTCCAGCTGCTCCACTTATAAAGTGCGGCAAGTGAGGATACCGCTCTCTCAGCTGTGGGATACGTTGGTACCCCGTTTTCATTGAGGAATTTTATAGCTCTCGCCGTGTTTACACCGCCGATAAAAGCCGCTACGAGAGGCTTCTCCATACTTGCCTCCTGTTTAGCTTTCAAAATCCCCTCAGCCACCTTAATCGGGTCAGCTACAGCAGTTTCACAGTATAGAACTATCACCGAGTGAACTCTATTATCACCTAATGCCGCAGAGATCGCTCCATGATACTCTCTTTCAGTTGCCTGTCCCGTCAAATCTACGGGGTTTCGGGGACTTCCAAAGGGAGGCATGAATCTTCTAAACTTATCCATTAAGTCCTTGGGAGGCTCTAAGAGCTTTAAACCATAATCTTGAGCAGCGTCTGTGGCCATAACTCCAAGGCCGCCTCCATTAGTTACTATAATCACATTTTCACCTTTAGGTTCTGGAAGGCTTGCAAAGGCCCTTGCCCAATCAAAGGCTTCTTCTACATTCATTGCTCGAAGGACGCCGCACTGCTTAAATGCGGCATTATAAATAACGTCACTTCCTGCGAGTGATCCTGTATGTGAAGCTACGGCTCTCATACCTCTTTCTGATCGTCCTGCCTTAAGCACAATGATAGGCTTTTTAGTGGTAACTTTTCGCGCGACGTTCATGAACTCGCGGGCCCGTTTTACCCCTTCCATGTAGATTAATATTACGCGTGTGTTTTCATCTTGACCTAGAAAATCTATTAAATCTGCATCATCTATATCCGCCTTGTTTCCTACACTTATTATCGCTGAAAGACCTATCCCCTCGAGAACTGTCCAGCCCATTAACGCTATTCCCAAAGCTCCACTTTGACTTATAAAAGCAATAGTTCCAGGAACAACGTTACGCGGACCAAAGGTGGCGTTCATGTAGCTACCCGCATAAAAGATGCCGAAGATATTCGGTCCTAAAAGTCGCATATCGTACTTTCTGGCTATTTCAACTATCTTCTCTTCAAGCTCCACATTGCCAACTTCCTTAAACCCTGAAGATATAACAACAACTACTTTAACGCCCTTCTTACCGCATTCCTCTAGAACACTAGGCACTGCAGCCGCTGGTATCGCTATTACAGCCATGTCAACTTCGTCGGGAACTTCAGTTATTGAGGGATACGCCTTAAGTCCGAGAACTTCCGTTGCGTGGGGATTTATTGGATAGAGCTTGCCTTTAAAGCCATATTCCTTAAGATTCTCCAGTATCTCGTATCCTATTTTTCCAGGAGTCCTAGAAGCCCCTATCACCGCAATGCTTTTAGGACTGAATAGATATTTTAGACTGCTCATTCTCTTCTCACCTACTCAGAGATTTACCAAGCACTATGCTAAGACGCTAAAATAAATCTATTTCGAGTGATGTTATATCTGGCTTATTAACCTCTCTAACTCGTCTTTTAACCGTTTATAAGCCTCTTCGCTTATTTTCCCTTCAGAGCGCATTTTTTCTAGCAGCTCTATTCTCTCTTGAATGTCACCGCCCACAGCCTCCGAAAGTATTCTTCTTAGGTGCTCTTCTATTCTTGCGCTAAGCACCGAAAGTCTATTTTGTATTTCACTAAGCTGCTCCTTAACTTCGCTAAGCCTTTCTCCATACGTTTTAACGAAACTATCATATTCCTCCTCGCTAAGTAAGCCTATCTCCTTTTTGACTTCAAATTCCCTAAGCTTCTCGTTATAATAATTTTCAAGAGACTTTAGGCTGGCGATTGCCTGTTCTATCTCGCTACGCATTAAATACCATTCCCCTAAAGCCCTTCTGGCACTATCGAAGTACTTTTCCCACAGGTAATCGAGCTGAGTTAAGCTCTTATGCAAAGTTTCAAATATTCTCTGTAAATTTTCTAATACTGTAGTGGTCTGACTACTCCCCTCCACCTTGCTCAACCCCTTCTCCTAAAGCTTTTGTAATTTCATCTTTTAGCTTTATAAAGAGCCCCTCTGATATTTTCCCTTCCTTAAACATGTTCTCCAGTTTAGTTAATCCTAGCTTTAATTTAGTACGTATTAGTGGTGCTGAAGCAAATGCTCTTTGCTGATGTTCAAGAGCCTTTCTCTCGGCTTGAGTAAGTGTGTTCTCGAGCCTTTCGAGTTCTTCCCTATACTTGTTAATCTTCTCCTCAAGCTTGGATTTCAACTCCATGTACTGATCTTCATCTATGAGCCCAAGGCTCCTTCTTAGCTCGATTTCTTTAAGCTCTACTTCAATTGTTTCAATAAGGTTATTTAGAGTCCTATTAAAACTTACAAGGGAGTCTCTAACTCTCTCCCATGATTCGAGGACTCTCTTAGCCTCCTTTTCATACCGACTCCAGTATTCATCAAGTACTTTAAAGTCTCTGAAAATCCTCTCCACACGCTCTTCCAATTCCTTTTCCATTAGCAGCGTGGGCATAGTTACAGGAAACTCCTCAACAACTTCTGCTTCTTCTCTAGCTACCTCCACAGCCTCTTCCTTCTTCTCTACAGGCTTCTCCTCGGGGACTACTTCTGCCTCCCTTAACTCTTTCTCACGGAGCGCTTGAAGGTAATAGGGACACTCCCAATATCTACTAAGACAGGGCAACGCCAGTGGGTCTATGATGCTTCCTAGGACCATGCATTTAAACTGCCCTTCCTCTTCAGTCTTCAGATGAGGGCATACTGTTGATGTCAAGTACTTTATCCTCCTTAACATTATTCATGAGCAGAACCATGAAATAAATATAATTATGATAATAACCTCACCTCAAGTGTGGAATTTAAACCTTCTATCTATAACAGTAAAATGCCTAGAAAAGGGTTCCTGCTTACGTAGGTGTTGGTAGACCTACGTAGGTATTCATTACCCCTTTTCTTCCCCACACCCTCCTACGGAGGTCTGCCTCCCTCGGCGAATGTGGGTGCATCAATTCTCATAG